>JBCDEP010000120.1:0-20516 GCA_039179675.1 Cyanobacteria bacterium P01_G01_bin.67 | reverse complement strand
GCGATCACGAAGAATTTTGCTCCTAATATAAAGATTTAAATTTGAATTTAATATTTCAGATGCCAAATAGATAAGGTTTGATCTTCATTGCCACTAACGATGATTTGTTGATTGGCACTCGCGGCAATACTATTGATGGCTTTAGAACGATCCGTTTCTAAGCTTTGTTCTAAGGTTTGAGTTTGCAAATCCCAGATTTTAATCGTGCGATCGCGACTACCGCTAATAATGTGTCCATCGTTACTCAAGACCAAGGTATCAACTTTATCTTCGTGACCTCGTAGAGTGTATTTGAGCTTTCCTGAGACATCCCAAACCTTAATTGTGTCATCACCGCTACCACTAACAATCGTATTTCCGTCAGCACTAATTGCTACCGCTCGAACTTCTTCTTTATGGCTTTTTAGAGTTTGCTTGAGTTCCCAAGTGCGCCATTTCCAGACTTTAACTTGTTTATCTTGTCCCCCACTAACAATTGTTTCCCCATCAGCGCTCACCGCAACGCTTTTGATTTCCTCTTCATGACCTTCGAGTGTCCGCTCTAATTTCCCCGTCCAGCGATTCCAAACCTTAATCTGGCGATCGCCTCCTCCACTCACAATAATATTACCGTTGAGACTTAAGGCGATACTGTTTATTTCCTCTTCATTGGTTTCGAGCGATCGTTCTAACTGTCCTGCTCTGCGGTTCCAAATTTTGATTTGACTATCATTACCACTACTAACAATCGTGTTCCCATCAGCACTAATTGCGACGGTCTTGATTTTTTCTTCATGACCCGATAGAGTCTGTTCTAAGCTGCCTGTCTGTCCATGCCAAACCTTAATTTGGCGATCGCCTCCTCCTGTTACAATTGTTCTCCCGTTAGGGGTAATAGCCACGCTTCTGATCTCTGATTCTGGTTGAGGAATATTATATGCCAATGAATAATTGGAGTTACCTGCTACGGTAGGTAGGTAAGCTATTTGCTCATCGAACTCTTCATTATCGTTATCTTCCTCTTTGTCATCATTGCTTTGATACTCTTCCTCTTCTTTCTCACGACGCTCTTCCTCTTGCTGTTGCCGTTCTTCTTCTCGTTTTCTACGTTCCTCTTCTTCTCTTTCCTGTTCGCGGCGTTCTTCCTCCCGTTTTCTACGCTCCTCTTCTTCTCTTTCCCGTTCGCGACGCTCTTCTTCTTCCCGTTTTCTATCTTTGTCTGTTATCTCAGCTGAGGAAGGTTTTTCTGGCTCTGAAACTTGCTCATCAGGCAAGTAATTAATCGATAACGAGATAAATAAGTTAATCGGAATTCCTCGGCTCACATCTCTTCCACTTCTAAGATCCCGTTCTGCTTCGCCGTTGATCCCTACTAAATACCCTTGTTCATTCAAAATTGCTCCACCACTACTGCCAGGAAGAGTTTGATTTGTGTAGACAAGAGCATAGCCTAATTTATCCTGGGGATTTTTTAAAACATCCTGCCGAATACTCCTAATTTTGCCATCTACAATATCTAAGTCTGCCTGGATAGCAGGATATCCAGCTACGTAAACCAGCTGGAGGGGAGCAATTTCCTCCGAATCTCCAAGTTCTGCTGTTTGATAATTATTATTGGTCTGAAACTGAACCACCATCAAATCCAAGCCAGGAATTTCTTCTTGAGAGCTAATGACATGTTTTTGTCCATCGGCAGTGATGATTTCGTAATTTCCTGAATCTTGCAATACATGCTGATTTGTCAATACAGAATAGACATTACCTTGGCGACTATAGAGTACGCCAGAACCATTACTAGAGTTAGTGGTATTGACAATTTTGACCGTAATATTTTGGGCTACGTTACGAATTTCTTTCTGATCTAATGCCTCAGCCAAAACTTGGTTTACTTGAGGTGATGCAATATCAAAGGATAGAGCTAAAGCAAAGACAAAGCCAGTCAGCAGTCTGGGAAGAGAATTCATTTTGACTTAGGTGAATTTGAAAAAAGTTTTAATATAAGTAATTGTTCTCGGATAGATACCGATGCTTTGGCAAGAATGAGTAATTATGAATTGCTCACCAGTAAGATTTATATTTATGGGAATTTGATAGTGATTTATTTCTAAGAGTGCTTATCCTGTGAAACTCATAATCAAAATTTAACTATCACTATAATTTTTTAGCTAGTTTAATCGTGGAAGATAGAATCTCAATCATCGAGGCTTAGATTACTCAGTCCAGTCCAAAAATAATTCCAGGTCAACATAAGTTTCACCATTGACTTGAGAAACCACTGTTTCAGAATTGCTATCTCCCGCACTACTAAACTTTAAGGGGTCGCCTGCTGCCCAGACACGACGATCAAGAATTTTCACTAAAGCATCGTTGGCATCGGTACCAGGTTTAAAAGTCACCAAAAGCCCATCAGGAAGGCAGGAACCACCTTTATAGGCTGCAATACAAAGGACAGGTAAATTATTTATTTCATCTGCCTTGATGTATTTTAAAGTCCCGTTACGATCAAATTTTCTAAATCGCTGAGAAACAATTTCGCATCTTTGTTCGGGAGTAAACGGGGGCGGAAAGGAACGGTCAATCCAGCGAATCAAAGGAACAGAACCTCTTTCTGTTGAGACGATAGTAGACATTTGAGTGACATCACAAGAGAAACGATCTTGAGCCAGACTAGGTTTGGCACTGATGGCGATCGCACCACAAGTTATACCCAGTGCAGCTGAGATCTGCCCTAATATTTTTGGTTTCATTTCTGCCTATTCCTGATAACAATTTTGATTTAACTAATTCTGATAATATTACAGCTGCATCACAAAATAGATTTTTGACATTGACTAGGATTAAAGCAGCTCAACTCAGTAAATACACTTAAAATTTTAAGTATGAGATCTAAATGAAATTTATGGGTTGTCAGTAAATACACTTTCGATACGATTTTAAAATCAATTTAAATCAAAATTTGAATTAGACCGAATTTTTAGCAGATTTTTACACAGTCTGGAGACCAACTTGATCTTTGACTCCATTGAGTATCTCATTAAATGTTTTTAAAGATTTGACCGACCCAATTGAAGGCAGAAAACCTGATCATGGTAGTAAATAGAGGAAATTACCCAGTAAATCATCGTACAACTCCTCCTGTAGACTCAGACCAACCAAAAATAATTGAGAGTTAATGATTCCCCAAATTGACAACATCGATTTGTACAAGCTGGCTTCTGGTGATGTTTTATCTTTACAGGTATATAGGTTTATTGGCGATCGCCCTGGCAAAAAAGCCTATATTCAGTCGAACCTTCATGGGGCAGAAATTGTCGGCAATGGAGTGATCCAGCAGTTGATTGCCTATTTGATGACTTTAGATTCCCCTCAGCTTCAGGGAGAAATTTGGTTGGTGCCAGTCTGTAACCCTTTAGGAGTCAACCAGCGATCGCATTTTTTCTCGACGGGGAGATTTAACAGCTACAACGGTCAGAACTGGAATCGCATTTTTTGGGACTACGAAAAAGTGGTTTTGGACTTAACTGAATTTGCTCAGTCTCAGATCAGTAACTCTCCTGAATTAATCCGCCAAAATTATTTAGCAAAAATTATGCAAGCCTGGGAACAAGAACTAGCCAGGATTAACCGACCTCGCAGCGTACCTCTGAGTCGTCAATATCGCTATCAATTACAGTCTTTATGTTTAGATGCTGATTATGTGATTGATATTCACAGTTCCAGCAATCAGGCATTTGACTATACCTTTGGTTTTAAAGAACGAATGAAGAGTGCTAAATATTTACTATTGGATTTTGGCATTTTAATGGATGAATATGATGGAGATGCCTTTGATGAAGCCTTTTTAAAACCCTGGTTAGCTTTAGAACAGGAGTTAGCTAATTTAGGCAAGGAAATTAAATTTGACATCGAATCTTGGACTTTGGAGTTAGGTGCAGGAATGGCAATGAATCCTGACTCCGTAGCCAAAGGATTTAAAGGAATCAAAAACTACCTAGCTTATAAACAGATGTTGTCTGATAAAGTTACCTCGACTGAGATCTCCTTAGTCTCAAAACACAACATAAATAGTTACTATGCCCCTACAGGTGGTATGGTGCAGTCTAGATTAAACTTAAAAACTAAAGTACTGCCAGGAGATCAAATCTATCAGCTGCTAAGTTTTAATAAACAAGGAACTACACCAGAAATAATCAGCATTCGTGCGGAAACCTCAGGAATAGTTTTTGATGTATCTACTAATGAATGCGTCAATCAAGGAGAATACGTCATGGATATTTTAGATTACTAACTCAATTGTGACCTTGTTTTGGTAAGCTGAAGCGTTATCGAAATTAATCGCTAAACAAACTAATGCTGGCAATCAAACCAGATCAAACAATAACTTGAACATAGCTTGACAGCATTCCTAGTAAAAGTGCAGACACAGATATATTAGCAACATATCTAGTAAGGGGAAATTGAGATTTGCCCCTACCTAAAAATTATTAGTCCCCATCATCATTTGATTTAGTATTATAGTCATTCTAAATAGAAACCTGACGGATAAAGCTTTAAAGCTGACCGTTGTAAATGTTATTCCCTGTTCCCTGTTCCCTGTTCCCTGTTCCCCCGAAACGACAAAGGGCTTGCCCGCATTTACTTAGAAGAAGCAGGAAATTAATTAGAACGACTATACTGCTAATTTTTTGACCTCTAACCCAATAACCTTGATTAATTAATGGATTCCCCAGAATTAAACTTAGCCAATAACTCAGATAGTCAATTCGCGACGATCCCGATCGCTCCCTCAGGTTTTAAGTCTGGTTTTGTAGCGATTGTCGGTAGACCAAATGTGGGCAAATCCACCTTAATGAATCATTTAATTGGGCAAAAAATTGCCATTACTTCTCCCGTAGCGCAAACGACTCGTAATCGATTACAAGGAATTTTGACTACCCCTGATGCCCAAATTATTTTTGTGGATACTCCAGGAATTCATAAACCCCATCACGAACTAGGGAAAGTATTGGTGCAAAACGCCAAGACAGCTATTAAATCAGTCGATTTAGTCTTATTTATCGTAGATAGTTCGGCTGAAGTAGGAACAGGCGATCGCTTTATTTTCGATATTCTCTGTCGCAGTCAGACTCCTGTTATTCTGGGCTTAAATAAAGTCGACCTTCAACCCAGTAATTATCAGTTCATAGATGACACCTATGCGGATTTAATTGCCGAGACTAACTGGTCTACCATCAAATTTTCGGCGACTACTGGTAGAGGAACAGACAACCTCCAGCAAGCTTTGGTCAATCACTTAGAAACAGGTCCTTATTACTATCCTCCAGATTTGGTTACAGATCAGCCTGAACGTTTTATCATGGCTGAGTTAATTCGAGAACAAATCTTGTTGCATACTCGCCAAGAAATTCCCCATTCAGTAGCAATTACAATTGAAAAAATTGAGGAAACGCCAAAAATAACTAAGGTCAATGCTGCCATCAATATTGAACGTACGTCTCAAAAAGGAATTATTATTGGTAAAAAAGGTAGCATGCTTAAAACCATTGGTACTGCGGCACGAAAGCAAATCCAAAAATTGATTTCAGGCAATGTTTATTTGGAATTATTTGTCAAGGTAGAGCCAAAGTGGCGACAATCACGACTACGATTAGCAGAGTTTGGCTACCAAGTGGAAGAGTAAAGTAATAACCAGTCAACAGGATGTGAGTTGACGCATATAGTGAAAATTTCAGAACCGATTAACCCATATCTTAAAAAATCGTCACTAGATAACCTCTGAATATCTCAAGGAATAGATCAACAGAATTGTCGGTAACATAAGGCTAATTCCTCGTTATTCAGTCAACGATAAATTTTTATGCAGGCATAAACACTTAACTATCACAATGACCACAAACTTTTGTTTTTGGTTTATGATAATGATTATCATTATTTTCTAAAATAGAACGATCGTTAATAACCATATGACAGCTTCTAAAATAAATTCCCTAAAACGCGCTCTAATTGCTAGCCTCACTTGTTTGGGTGCGATCGCTGTAAGTACAATAAGCACAGCCCAAGATAATTCTAGCCCAAAAATTGTCTCAACTTTCTTACCAATTCATTTATTTACCCAAGCTGTTGTCGGAGATACAGGAAAAGTAGAAATTTTAATTTCTCCTGGTATGGGGGCGCATGACTATCAAGCTACTCCAGACGATGCCAAACTGCTATCTGAAGCAGATGTGTTAGTAGAAAATGGTTTGGGTTTCGAAGAGTTTTTATCAGCTTTAGTCGCCAATGCAGGTAACTCCAGTCTTCAGCAAATTACAGCTAGTGAAGGGATTGAAGTAATCGAAGGGGAACACGATGAACACAAAGAAGAACATGACGAACACGGACATGAAGGTGAAGAACACGGACACGGACATCACCATGAAGAAGGAAATCCTCACGTTTGGTTAGATCCAGTATTAGCACAACAACAAGTAGCAACTATTAGAGATGGTTTAATTGCGATCAATCCAAGCAATGCGGATACCTATCGTACCAATGCTGAGGCTTACATTCAACAACTACAAGAGCTAGACAGTGAATTTCAACAACGATTAGCACCAGTGGCAGGTTGCAACTTTATTACTTTTCACGATGCTTTTCCCTATTTGGCACAACGCTACGGACTTCAACAAGAAGCGATAGTAGAAATTCCTGAAGATAGGATTACTCCCCAAGATATCCAACGAGTACAACAAGCTGCTAAGGAATATCAAGCTACAGCCTTACTCACCGAACCAGGAATTGAAGATAAACGCATTCAACAGATATCTAGTGACTTGAATCTATCTTTAGAAGCGATCGATCCTATAGAGTCGGGAGAAACCGATCCTCAATATTATTTTCAAGCTATGCGGGGGAATTTAGAGGCGTTGTCAAGAGCGTGCCAGTCAACAGTCAACAGTTAACAGTAATCAGTTTTTTGTTCTTGGCTATTTTTCTCTGCTTGAATCAATTTAGTAAATTTGATGTACCAAAATTTATCTGTTACTCAACCCATTGTTACAGTTAGAAATTTATCGGTGATGCGCGGAGAATACCTAGCGGTAGATAATGTCTCTTTTGAATTATTACCAGGTACTCATACGGCGATTATTGGTCCAAATGGTGCGGGGAAGAGTACCTTAATTAAATCTATTTTAGGCTTGGTTGAAGCGAGATCGGGCGACATTAAGTTGTTTAATACTGGCAAACAGTTAAAAGGATTAAGGCAGGAAATTGGCTATATTCCGCAAAAGTTTCTCTTTGAACGCACTTTTCCCTTGACAGTATCGGAATTAGTGGCTTTGGGCTTAAATAACAAACAGTGGTGGTACTCTAGTAAACGGAAACGAGAGAGAATCGATCTAGCATTAGAACAAGTTCATCTAACCAAACAAGCTCAACAAAAAATCGGCACTCTTAGCGGAGGAGAACTAAAAAGAGTCTTACTAGCTTATTGTTTAGTTGTTCCCCGTCGTCTTTTAGTCCTCGATGAAGCCTTAGCAGGAGTAGATGCTACGGGAGAAATAGAATTTGCTGCTTTACTCAATAATCTCAAACAAGAACACAACTGGACAATTTTAGAAGTTTCCCACGATTTAGATTTGGTTAGTAAGTATTGCGACTCGGTAATCTGTTTGAACCGTCGTTTACTCTATCAAGGTTCGCCTTCAACTACTCTCACGCCAGAAAATTTATTACACATATACGGTTCTTTAGTTAGTCCTACCTGTCATCACCATGAACCTAGCAGAAGTACAGAGCCTTTTTAGTTTACCCTTTATGCAACGGGCAGTACTAGGTGGTGTACTGCTTGGTATTTTAGGGGGAATTTTAGGCAGCTTTTTAATCCTGCGTCGTCTCTCCTTATTTGGCGATACCGTAGGACATTCGGCAATGCTAGGAGTGGTACTAGCTGCTTTATTAGAACTTCCTACGACTTGGACGCTAGTTGGTTTTACCGTTGCTTTTGGTTTGGGAGTTATTTATTTAATTGACAGAACCGATTTAGGTAGCGATACGGTATTGTGTATTTCCCTATCGGGTTCGATCGCTCTAGGGACAATTGGCTTTAGTTATTTAAAAGGATATCGGGGTCATTTATTATCTATTTTGTTCGGAGATATTCTAGCGATTAGCAACACTGATTTAATTTTTATATTTATACTCTTAGTTATAACTTTAGCCTGGATAATTATCAGTTTACCAGAGCAAATCTTACTCACTCTCAACAGCGATTTAGCCCTAGTTAAAGGCGTCCCCGTTCGTAGCCATCGCTATTTTTTTATCGTGCTTTTAGCAATTACTATTGCCCTAACTATTCGGGCAGTTGGCATACTCCTAGTCAACGGGTTTCTAGTAATTCCTGCTGCTTCTGCCAGATTGATTTGTCAGCAGTTTGTCCCGTTTCTAGCTACTGCTGCGGGGATAGGTGCGACCAGTGGAGTAATGGGAATGGTCATTTCTGGCGCGATCGATTTACCCAGTGGTCCGAGTATTATTTTGGTTCAGTTATTTGGATTTTTGACAGTGGCTTTATGCTTTCGACGGGGTTGAAGATTTTGATTATGCACTGCTGAATAGTTATATTATCGCTAAGGTTAGGCAGAAGGCACAAAGGGCTTGCACGCATGTAGGCAGAAAGAAGTATTGTTAATTTGTTTGAGGAGTTTTTTAGGAATTTTTTCTATGGAACGATATCCCAAAAAATTATTGATATTACGACCAATAGAAATAATATCTAGAAAGTTTCTACATAATAAATAATTACAACGCAAAATGAATCGCGAAAGACTAATTAAAAAACGTGAGGCGTTGAAAGCCAAACTGGAGATCGAAAATCGTCTTAAGCGTATTGACGACCTAATTCAATATTTTGATAGGAATAACATTGAATATCGCCTTCATATCGATTGTGAGAAAGTAGATCAAGCTCTGTTTGCCTACCCAGCACAATTCTCTGGTCTCGATTGGGATAATATTTCTAACTCAGAAAAAGTCGCTTACGACTCCATTGCCGAAAGAAATAGAATTATTTCAACTACCATTACACAGAATTTAAATGCATCGGATATTGCCTTTGTAACCTGGAGTGATGGCTACAAACCCATATTGGAAATGGCTGCTAATCTAGCAGCAGAAAATTCGGGTGTTATGGCTGACGAAGACTTCGACATGTGGGTGCTGAATTTAGAAAAAGGATTTTGTCTCGAACACTACCACGAAGGATATGTGGCTTGGACTATTGCGTCATAGATTTGATAATTGTCTCGAAAGATTCTGATATGCACGATCTGAGCTTAGTGTTTGGCAATCCACCAAAAGTCATTTGGCTTCGACTTGGAAACTGTTCGACATTACAAGTAGAGTAATAGGAACTTTCGACAAGCCAAATTCTTGTCTTTTTTGCTGAATTTTCAAAAAGTCAATTAAATTATTTATTTCTGATTTCAGCTTTTTTAAGCCGATTAAGCGATTTAATTCTTTGAGGATTTCGTCTATATTATCTAGATTATCTAGGCTATTTTTGGACTGATTTTGAGGTGCTGGGTTATCAATACTTTTTTTGTTATCAGAGGTTTTAAAATCAATTTTATTTTCTGTGGCTAATTGAAGCTTCAGTTGTTCTAATTCTCGATCAATTTCAGGATGATATTTATCAAAAGCTCCCCAGCTATACATGTTACTCAGCTCTCTATTTCAGGACTACAATTGATATCCTAAGATGATTTTCAATACTCAAGCTGTGATTAGGATCTCGAATTATCTATCTCATCTTAAAAGCTTTTTTTAAGTATTCTAGGATTACCTGTTAATGCCTGGGCGATATATTTAGATAGCATTTCATCAGTAGCATTAAAGAGATTATAACTATTGGTCTGCCGTTGATAAATATCATGAACTAAAACATAAATTTCGAGTTGATTATTAATCCAAAACCAAACTTCTTTTACTCCTAATTTTTGATATTCGTTTAAATCATTAATACCACCACTGCTAAAAATGACCTCGATTGCTAAATCAGGAACTTGTTTCAAACTACCAAAACAAAAGCTAGCATCAGGTTCTTTTCCTACCTGTTTCTGAATGTCTTTATAAGTAGTTGAACCTGTGGGGTAATAATTTAAGTCAAAGACGTCACAATAGGTGACTACCAGAAGAAATATAAAGTCTTTAATCACTTCATGATTTTGACTCGGAGACATTAAAGTAATTACCCCGTTAAGAAAAGATGTCCGATAGCCTGAATATTCTGCTGCATTAAACTTTTCGTAATCTTCCCATGTCATCCCCGAAAAGCTCAAAGTTAGATCTTGTTTTAAAAGATAATCTTGATTAATTGGCAGCTGGTCACCGATTAACATGGCAACAAATAGTTGTTGAATAATTAAAATAATAAAATTCTGAGCTTAAAATTTACCAATGTTTTGGAAACAAACAATAGTATTAACGGCGATCACACTCAATAGCAAGAGAAACAATAGCAAAGTAGGCAATAGTTTTTAGCTGTTGAAAAATTTCGTTTATCATACAGCTGGTTACTTCCTTATCATAACAATTGAGCGATCGCCTGTTCTAATTCTGACTGTTCTAGAGTACTCAGCACAAATACCTCCTGAACCGTCTTTCCTTGACGGGCAATAACTTTATAACCACCACGGATAGGAACGGAAACCCGCAACTTCATTTTGGGAATGTGACTTCTGGTCTGTTTAATTCTGCCTGGTGTAACTGTGCTGACCCCCTCACATTTAATCAACTTTTCTAAAATGGGAATTAAGCCAGGAAGATGTGTTGAATGATTCCAGACTAGCCGACCATCAGAAGACATACCGCTAAATATTCCTTATGAAATAAAATTAACTAGTGATTAAGACAAAATTTTGGCATCTTAACCACTAACTTCAATGGTATGTGTAAAATGCCCCAGAGCAAAAGCATTAGGCTTTTTCCAAAGGTGCCATGGTCAGACCTGCTCGATGTAACTGTTGATGATACAGTTCTGCCTGTTCTTGGGGACCAACCCACACCAGAGCTTGCCCTTCAAAATGTATTTGATCCGTTAATTCTCGGGCGCGATCGCCGTTCATTCCTGGAATATACTTCATTAAACATTCTATGACGTAAGGAAAGGTATTATGGTCATCGTTCAACACGATAATCTTGTAATTGGGATAATGTTGCTTGATAGTCTGACCAGCTTTTTCTTTAGTTACGGTCGGGGAGACAGTCATTCCAGTAAATCCTAATAACTCAGCTAAACAAAAACAAACAGTGTTAATAAACCTGAGACTAATTTGCTTTGAACATCAGTCAACCTGTATTCACAAATAGCCTACTTAATTTTAATAATTTCTTTAAAATTATACCCAAGGAACATCCAGATATCTATCAATAGTCTTACTGCTACAGATATTAAATCATGGCGGTTTGGGTTGGATTTGTTATTCTTTAACTTTTACTCCTAACATAGATGAAAATTACGATTGGCTGGCTATATCCAAAGCTCATGAGTACCTATGGCGATCGCGGTAACGTCATTTGTCTCCAGCGACGATGTCAGTGGCGTGGCATTGAGGTGGAGATTGTGACTCTTCAGCGAGACATTGAGATTGAGGAGTTTAATCGCGTAGATCTGATTGTTGGAGGAGGAGCGCAAGATCGTCAACAAGAAATTGTAATGCGAGACCTACAGGGAGAAAAAGCCCAGATTCTGCAAGCAAAAATCGACCAAGGCACCCCAGGAGTTTTTACCTGTGGCTCTCCACAATTGTTAGGTCATTACTACGAACCAGCATTAGGCACCAGAATTAATGGCTTGGGCTTATTAGATATGGTGAGCCGTCACCCTGGTATTGATGCCTCACGTTGTATTGGCAATTTAGTATTTGAGATTACTGCTAGTCCCATTGCCACCGAACTAACGGCAGTTTTGGGAACAACACCCATCGTGATTGGCTTTGAGAATCATGGTGGCAGAACCTATCTCGACCAAGTTCAGCCTCTAGGTAAAGTAATCAAAGGCTGTGGCAATAATGGAGAAGATGGCACCGCAGGAGCCTTTTATCAAAATGCGATCGCAACTTATTCTCATGGACCGCTGTTGCCAAAAAACTATTTCGTAGCCGATTGGCTCATCAAAAAAGCTCTAGAGCGAAAATATGAGGAAGAAATTATTTTAAGTCCCCTAGATGATTCCTTGGCAATTGCAGGAAGACTTGCAATGTTGCAACGCCTAAACGTAGCGGGATCGGCAGTTGCCGTCTAGCAATAATTTATGGGGGTCGATCATTAAACTTTGCATTCAGTTGCGTGCGTTGCAAAGCAATTTGCCTTAATATTGCAACAAGACATTTTATGCAAGACTATCTTGCAAGTCGTAAATTTTAGCAATTGCAACCACAACTATGACTGGAAAAGTACTAGATAATGGTTCTGCTGGAGCTTTAGTTCTCATCCTACCATTGGCTTTTGGCTTTGTTCTTTTGTATATGCTGTGGCCTTTTCTGCTAGTGATAGCAGCGGTCATTGTCGCTTTCAAACTATGGCAAAATTATCAATGGCAAAAATGGTGTGGAGAAATCAATCCTTACTTTAATCAACTAATTAAAGATAATCGAGGATATCTAACCCCAGTAGATCTATCTCTCAAAGCAAATTTGACCGCTAGAGACGCCAAAGTATTTCTGGCTCGCAAAAGTGAGGAATATGGCACTGAGCCCAAAACTCTTCCCGAACAAGGATTTGTTTATTATTTTCCTACCGCTAGTGCGCTAGGTAGCATCCTAGATGATAGCGAACCAGAACCTGTCGTCAATTCTTATCAATTAGCCGCCAAAGAGTCTAACAAATTATCTGTTAGAGGTATTGCTCAATTGGCAAAACAAGAACAAAACGAAGTACAAGAATCCGCTACAAGTTCCTCATCTTCTTCTGTCGCTCAATTAACCAGAGCAGAATCTCCACAGTCAACTGCCATTATTGAACCTGAGTCCGAGACAGATAGTTCAACCATCAATCAACCCGCTTCTATTGATGCTGGTCAATCATTGATTCAAGCTGAGCTAGCTAAACGCCTCGACCTAAATTCTAGTACAGTTGGCAGACGTAAATCTGACCCAGATTTTCCCGAGTGGAGCCAAAGTAAAGATCCTGAAGGAATTGCTTGGCATTACCAGGCAGAGACTAAGATGTATGTAGCGTTAGTTCCCAACTAAGTTTTTGATTGTTTTTGTTCGTGAGCGAACAACCCAATTTAGCTCCAAGATCTCCAATATTATTTCGCTTATTCAAGACTAGCGATTTTTCTTAAGGACTAGGGATTGAGTTTGGAAAAGAAACTGATTGCGATCGGTTTTATTTTCGGCTCGTTCTAGTCCTTAATAGTTTTTGTATATCCAGTAGACTAACCTCATATGAATCAGCAATGGTATTGGCAAACTAAGTCAGATTACTCTTATTTAACCTGCGATTTATTATCTTCTTGGCAGCATGGTTTTTTCACCGCAGAATTTTATCCTCAAACCCCATCCGAGTTAACCAACATCTTGCAAGCTAAGACTAAGGCATATCGGGTTAAACAGATACATGGCAATTTAGTTTTAACTCCTCAAGAAATCCTGGAGGTAGTCAACCAAGAAAATTTTCACAGTTCTTTGGCAGAAGCCGATGCTGTTATTAGCGATCGCCCTCATCAGTCTGTGTGGGTAGCTAGTGCTGATTGTACTCCAGTCTTAATTGGAGACAAAGTTACTGGTCGAGTTGCGGCAATACATGCAGGCTGGCGCGGGACAGCTCTTAAAATTGTGCCTGAGGCGATCGCTAAATTTCTCAAATTCGGCAGCCAACTGGCAGACTTACGAATTGCTCTTGGTCCAGCAATCTCAGGAAAAATGTATCAGGTGGATGAAGCGGTAGCAATTAAGGTTGGTCGTAGCATTATTGCCGATCCTCAAAACAAACCTGATGCCGCAATCTTAGCTGAATTAGAACAGCTATCTCCAAATCCTCTGCTTCATGATGAACTGCCAGGAAAAGTACGCTTAGATGTGCCTAAAATCAACCAGATTCAGCTAGAACAATTAAGTATTAGTTCCGAGCAAATTGCGATCGCTCCCTACTGCACTTTCCAACAAGATCAGCTTCAGGCTAATGGCAATCATGGTTTTTTCTCGTACCGCCGTACAGGAGAAAAAAAAGTTCAATGGTCTGGTATTGTTGCTTATGAGAGCAAACTGTCCCCCTCTTAAGCCCCTAAAATTATTACTTGAAAAGACTTACACAAAAGTTAGGGTTCCCAATCGCCACTCTCAAGTAAGGGAGATACAAAAATAAACTTACCTCTAAATCTTAAAAGTAGCTTGAATCACTTTTGCCTTACCTCACCAAAAATTTATTTCATCAATACGAGAAAAGCTATATCTTTTAAATTCTTAGATTCCTGACATTATAGAATTTATTTATTGAATAATTAGTCAAGTAGCTTATAATCTGTGCATTTTAATTCCTTAGAACACATCCTAACTCAGCTAGAGCAGCAGCCAGGTTGGGAAAAATTTCGTGAATATCGCCAGTTACTAAAATGTTGGCACCATACCGTCAATCAAAACACCGCACGACATACTCGTCCCCTATACGTAACGCGACAGGTTTTTTGGATTGCTACTTCTAGTGCAGCAAGAGCGCAAGAATTATCTTTCCAAAGATACACTTTGCTTAAAAGGCTCAATCAACAACTACCTTTCACTCTCAAAGATATCCGATTTACCACTTCAGGCTGGGAACAGCATAGATCTCAAGTAAAAAATCAAACCAGCTTATTTAACATAAGTAGCAAATATAAATCTGAAGCTACATCTAATCCGACTATTCCCCTGACCGAGGCTAGCAAAGAACCCCAAAATCCATCCAGTTCAATTGCAGCGAAGAATGCTGCTCAACGCTGGATTAACAATCTGGCACAGTCAAATTCATCTTTAATCAATTGCCCTAATTGTAATGCCTTAACTTCAAAGGGAGAAATAGAAAGGTGGAATTTATGCTATCACTGTGTGGCTCAAAAATGGTCTCAAGAATATCGACCGCCAACTTTTCCCGAGCTAAAATAAAAAAAATACTAAAGGAGACAAGGTGGTTTATTCATGATCCCTATAGGTTTTTCTTTAGTCAGATCCATGAAATCACTAGGAAACAAAGTATTTTTTGATACTGTTTTTAGCAATCAATGTATCTGTTCTTTGCTCAATTATAAAGAGAATATGAAATATTGATCGTGCCTGGGGATCGCTCCAAGGCACACGAGATAATCATTTCAATTGCATTATGAGTAATGTGAAGACAGAGCAAAATGTAGGTAGCGGAATTGAATTAAACCGAAGTCCAGAAAACCTAAATGAATCAGATAAATTTTTCAACTTCTGCCTGTCGCTACTGTCGCTTTTATGAGCCTCAAGGACGCAGGGGTGGTGATTGCCAAATGTTGGGTGTATCAGTCCAAAGTAGTTGGAAAGCTTGTGCCTTAGCCTCTCCTCCATTTAAAACAACCTTGACCAAACTGGAAGATATTTTCCAGTTAGAAACCCCGATTCCGTTAAACTCTTCTGCCGAGTTAACTCCCGAACTGCCTGTAGTAAATGTTTGGGACAGCAGTCAGCCAATAATGGCGCCGAAATTAGAATAATGTTTTTTTCAGTTACGAAGATTGTGTTCCTGCTAGGTCAAGATAGCAGTTGCGATCGCCAGTTTTGGGTCAATTATCAAGTGAGCTAAAACTGCTAGCAAAACTCATCGCAACCAACTTGCGGCAATCACAATTATTTAAAATAATCAGCTTAATTTCTAATCTGCACGGGCATCACTAGATAGGTCATTTTTAATCCACCCAGAGGACTAAAAATAACTGGTTGATTCCACTCATTTAACTGCATCTTAATTTCAGTAGTGGGAAGTGCCTTGAGTCCATCCATTAAATATTTGATATTGAAGGCAATCTCGATATCTTCTCCCATGATTTCTGCTGGTAAAGACTGTTCAGCATTACCAATATCCTGATCGTCAGCAGAGACAACTAGTTCCGACTCATCCTGATGCAAACTAAATTTGACCAGATTATTTTTCTGTGCCAACACGGCAACCAATTCGAGACAGTTAAGCAACCGTCTGCGATCAAGAATGATTTCGCGGCTAAAATTCTGAGGAATTAGCTGTCCATAAGCAGGATAGTCTCCTGATATTTTGGTACTAGTTAAAAGGCGATCGCCAAATTCAAAGAGCATTACCTGTTGATCGAAACTAACCTTAACCTTCTCAGATCCATCGGCGTCGCTGACAATTCGTTCCAACTCTCGCAACGCCTTCGCAGGAATAGTTACCGCTAACTTTGGTAACTCAATGGTAGTTTCTGATTCTGCCCCATTAACATCTGCGGCGACAACAGCCAGTCGATGACTATCAGTAGCAGCAAATTCTAAAACATCTCCTAAACCTTCTTGATCCAAACCCTGGGTTTTGAGATGAACTCCAGTTAGTACTTGCTTAGATAGTTCAGTCGAGGCGGCAAATAAACATCCTCCCAAACCTTCATGAAGCACCGAAATTGGTAATTCAATAGTTTGTTCAGCCTCAACAGTTGGTAATTCGGGAAATTCGGTGGAGTCAATTCCTGTTAATTGAAAGCGAGATGTGCCACGGTTGCCTCGGCTGGAAGATGACTTAGCATGTGTGCCGTCTTCTAAATCATTAAATTGTTGACCTGAATTGGAACTGAGAGTAGCGACAAAGCTAGCATCATCACTATTAACATCTAGGGTAATTTCGCTCTCTGGTAAGCGGGTTACGATATCGTTGAGTAGCTTTGCTGGCAGGGTAATACTACCTTCTGCCACAACCTCAGCATTAAATTTAGTCTTGATTCCCAAACTACCGTCAAATGCCACTAGACAAACTTTTTGAGTCGTTTCGCTGGCTGTGATTAAAACATTGCCGAGGACGATCGGTTCTGGACGAGAGGGAACAGCACGACTGACAAGGGACAGATTATTTTTGAGATCGCTTTGGCTGCAAATAATTTTCATCTCAGAATTAAAATTGAGCAACATAGAGGAATAAGCATACTATCAAGAATTTTTGATTTAAACCCCATCGAATTTTGTGTGGATATTATTTTTCTTCATCAAGTAACTTGCTGATTAAGTTTTTTGTGGATAACTTGTGGATAACTCAGGAGATTAAGAATTATTCTGTGGAAAAACTGTTCATAGACAGACTTACTGTGCTGCAAATCAAATCCAGTTATAAGCGCAAAATGGGTCACTCAATAATGGGACACTTAAATAGGTGGACGAGATTATGTATAAGATGCTAGTGCTAATTTTTTCCTGACCCCTGACCTTATCCGCAGGTATCCCGCAAGGGGATACCGCTTAGCATATATCCTTTAGGGCTGATCCTATACAAAGCCCATTTTATATTTAATTACATCTACCTACTTAGTTATCAGATTGTTGTCTACTAACAAAGTTTATCCGATCGCTCAACAAAGAAATCGTCTGATTTAGTGCCCGATCTTTTCTCAGCTGCTTGGCAATTTTATCGCAACTATACATAACCGAAGTATGGTCTTTGCCGCCAAATTTTTCGCCAATACGGGGCAAACTGAGGTCGGTATATTGTCGCATCAAGTACATAGCAATGTGCCTAGCACGACTAATTTCTCGACGACGAGAGCTACTTTTTAACTCCTCCGTAGAAACATTCAACATCTGGGCTGATACTGCCAGAATTGTATCGGGAGAAGCGGTAATTTGTTCGACTTTCGGGTTTAGTGCCGCTGCCACATTTTCCACCGTCATCGACAAGCCAGAAAGAGAAATATAGGCGATCGCTCTAATCAATGCCCCCTCTAATTCGCGAATGTTAGAAGTATATTGACTGGCAATATATTCTACGGCTTCCTTGGGTAAGCGAACATTTTCCGATTCCACTTTTTTTTGTAAAATTGCCATGCGGGTTTCGAGATCTGGCACCTGGACATCAGCAATCAATCCCATAGAGAATCGAGAACTCAAGCGTTCTTGTAATTTAGGAATTTGCTGTGGTGGGCGATCGCTAGCCAATACCACCTGTCTACCTGCTTCATGGAGGGTATTAAAGGTATGAAAAAACTCTTCTTGAGTATACTCTTTGCCTTCAATAAACTGAATATCGTCAACCAGTAAAATATCAGCAGTACGATAGTGTTCCCGAAAGCTTTGGATACTATCGTTACGAATAGCTACAATTAAGTCGTTGGTAAACTGTTCGGTTGATACATAAAAGACTTTAGCTTCGGGATTAATCTCCAAATGATAGTGACCAATTGCCTGCATCAAATGGGTCTTGCCCAGCCCAACTCCACCACAAAGGAATAAGGGATTAAAATCTCGTCCAGGAGACTCAGCAACAGCCAAAGAAGCTGCGTGTACCATTCGATTTGTCGGTCCAACCACAAAGCTGTAAAAAGTATATTTAGGATTTAGTTTGTTGGGTTTAAGAGAATTTTTACTAGAGGAATGAGTCTCCTGCTTGTACTGAGCCACATGAGGAGACTCTGTTAAGACAGCAAGATCGGCTCCCTGCTGAGATGTCAGACAAATTTCCAGCTGTTTACCAATTACTTCGGCGATCGCCTCACCAATAATATGAAGATAATACTTTTGCAAATGATTCATGACAAAAGCATTAGGGGTCAAGATCGTGATCCTGTCAGCATTAATACATTTAATTGTGGCATTTTGAATCCAAGTCTCAAAGGTCGGACGGCTTAACCTTTCTTTGAGAAGTTCTAGAACTCTTTCCCATAGCTGTTCTGAAGAAATTGCCACTCTGTTACGTAACCATGATGGATGATATAAGATCTTACCAGTAGAGTCCAATTAGGATCGGTAATATTTACTAACTATTATTTACTGCTCCAACTTTTTTGAAGTATAAAATACTTTGTAAGAGCCTGAGACAAAGTGATTCAATCAGATTAAAGATCATGAACCAATTATCGAAGATTGCTCAAATCGGAGAGCCAGTTCTCAGAGAACAAGCGCTGTCTGTAGATAACGTTACCCACCCCGAAATTAGCCAGCTAATTGAAACCTTAATTAACCAGGCGATCGCTAGTCAAGGAGTGGGAATAGCTGCGCCCCAAATTTTTCATTCCTCTCGCTTATTTATTATTGCTTCCCATCCCAGCGATCGCTATCCTCAAGCGCCGACAATGTCGCCGACAGCGATGATTAATCCCCGCATCTTATCTTGCGGCGAGGAGGTCATAAAAGATTGGGAAGGCTGCCTCAGCGTACCAGATACTCGGGGTTTAGTACCTAGATATCGCTCAATTGAGGTTGAATACACCACTCCCCAGGGGAAAATCGTACAGGAAATTTTGACAGATTTTGTGGCTCGCATTTTTCAACACGAACTAGACCATCTCGATGGCATTTTGTTTACAGATCGGATCTTAGATCCTGCGGATTTATATACTGAAGCCGAATATCGTCAAATCATATAGCATTTATTATTTAGTTGTTCAATGTTCAATGTTCAATGTTCAATGTTCAATGTTCAATGAAACTAAAGACTACCAGCTTCGTCAAGAAGTTCTTGCACCTGTTCGGTATCTTCTTGGGTAAGTAGTCTATGTTCAACCACGTGTTCCTCGTAGACTTCTCCAGGTACTTTACCCCGCAAAACAGTGATCGCTCTTTCGGCAGCTTGTTTACCAGTTTTGACTCCTGACTGATCGATAATTGACTGGAGAGGATTAGCAGTATCTAAAAGACGGGTAGATTGTTCTTGAGAAAGATCGAGGATGCCAAATACTGCCACGCGATCGCCGATATCAAGCTCTTCTACTGCTTCTAGAGCGACTTTGGTTGCCACATTTGACCCACCCCACAAAATCTGAATTTCAGGATAGGCTTTTAAAATCTCCATCACCTGCTGCGTATCGTTGAGATCGTCAACTCCCACTGAGGCTGAAGTTTTCCAAGATAAAGAAGAGCGCTCTATTGCCGCCATCACTCCCTGAAGGTAGGGATAATTGCGTTCGTGAACCGCACCATCCACTAAAGCAATCTGAATCGGCTGGGAAATAGAGGTTTTGTCTGACCTCAGATTCTGTTGCGCCCATTGGTCTAAATAAACCCCAGAATCATAGCCCATCTTTTCACTGTCCGTGTCAAAACAGGCGACTGCCACATCTTCTGCTACTTCTCGGTCGAGGCAAGAATCCACAGTAATAATTGCCAAACCTGCTTCACTAGCTTTTTTCAGTGCCGACAAAGAACCCAGAGGGTCGCTGGGGCGGAGGATGATCGCATCCATTCCTAACTCAATCATACTCTCAATCGTTGCCGCTTCATCTACAATCGTATCTTCTGACTCGAAGCCCCATATATCTACTCGTCGATTTGCTGCCCGACGCATTCCTAGTTCGTATGCTTCAAACAGACTGCTTGGTTCTTGGGGCTTAATTAAGCCAATACGTAATG
>JBCDEP010000142.1:0-17577 GCA_039179675.1 Cyanobacteria bacterium P01_G01_bin.67 | reverse complement strand
TTAATTAAATAGTCTAGTCATAAGTTTTTCATTGCCATTTCTTAACTATGCTGTGTGAATTTAAAAATGTAGTTGCTTGATTTTAGATTTGGTAGGTTTTAACTCATAAATTGAAGCTATTTTGCCTTTCTACCATTCCTAACCTTTTCTACTAATTGAGTAATTACTATTATCTACAATCAAAAATTCATCAGTCTTTATAGTTTCACCAGGAAAAATAATATGGAAAGCTTTGTTGCGAGTGCAGGCGAAGAAGTTTTAGTAGGTAATACTACTGCCGACTTTACGGAATCAGAAACAGAAGTATTTGTTGATTTAAATGCTGGGACAGCTACTACAGTTGATGACTCCGCACCAGGCTTTATTACAAATCAAGCACCGATGGTTTTTGGGGTTAATGGCATCGGCGTACAGCCCATCTTTACCATTGGTGAAACTCTAGTTGGCACAACTGGCGCACTTAACCCCTCCAGTGCAGGTGATTTTACTCCCACAGGTATTACCGACGGTATTGGAGCCATTACTCTCGATGATTCTACAGTCAGACTGTTTGTTAATTCAGAGATTAATGACGATCAAGGAACACCATATAAAGTTAACGTTGGTACGGAAAAAGAATTTGAGTTAGTGGGATCGCGGGTTCACTACTTTGATGTCGATATTGCCACCAAAATGATTGTTGATGGTGGACTCGCTTATAACAACGTCTTCGGCATCGATGGGGAAATGATTACTGGTCTTGATGGTATTCCCATTAACCGAATTGGCGGTGAAGATCAAAGCCTCGGTTTTGAAGATATCTGTTCTGGGGGTATTGTTGAGGCTGGAACTTTCAATCTGGAAGATACAATTTACTTCTTTGGAGAGGAAGAGCCAGAAGGTATTAACTATGCCCTCGATGCCGCAACTGGCGATCTACATGCCTTACCGTTCTTAGGTCGTGGTAGTTTCGAGAATATTGCAGCGATCGATACTGGTACTGAAGATAAAGTAGCCTTTCTTTTAGGTGACGACCAATTTCCGCTGAATACTCTTTATCTCTACGTCGGGGCAAAAGATACTAGTGAAGATGTCAGTTTCCTAGGTCTTAATGGCTTAGACGGTGGCGATCTCATGGTTTGGGTGCCTAACGTCAATCTTGATGATGACCCCACCAACGGTCTGGACTCCACTGAGTTTGGTGCCGCGGGAGATATCTCAGAAGGTACCTTTGTTAAACAAACATCCTTCGATCCCAGTATGGCTGGTGAGCCTGGATTTGATGACTTTGGCTTTGCCCTCTCTGGTACTTTGAGAACTGAAGCCTTGGACATGGGAGCAACTTTCTTCAGTCGGGTTGAAGACGTTTCTACTAATCCTATTGACGGGTCAGAGGCAGTATTTGGGGTAACTGGCTCTCCCTTTGATGGAGATCTTGAGGTGGTAACCAATGACGATGGATCGACTACCGTTGAAGGTGCATCTAATGAAGAAGATCCCTTTGACCTGGTGGGGAGTTTGATTGAGGCTGATGTTGATTTTACTGGGGAATCCCCTACTGCAACCCTAACTACTATCTATGATGGCGATACTGACCCCGCATTAGGTCTACGCAATCCAGATAATTTAGACTGGGCTGACGATGGATTTGTCTATGTCAATGAAGATGAGGCTTTTCCTTTTGACTTTGAAGATCCTGATGTGGTAGAAGCAAATGCCACCGAGGCATCAATTATTAAGGTTGACCCTAATAATTTTGACGAAGATGGCAATGCTTTAACCGAACAAGTAGTTGAAGTCAATCGAGATGTTGTTCAGCCTTTTGGTTCTTTTGATGCTGAAGCGGGAGATGCAGGAGAATGGGAAACTTCTGGTACTTTAGATGTTTCCAATTTATTTGGCGAAGAACCTGGCTCTTTAATTGCTGCCGATTTACAGGCTGACATTGAAGGGGGCGTGATCGATGAATTAGATTTAGTCAATGGTGGTCAGATCTTTTTCTTCGGTGAACCAGACGTAGTTAATAGTCCAGCAGTATCAACCGATACTCTAGAAGGCATTACTGATATTGTGGCTACGGAATTAGATGATGTTCTAATCGGTGATGGTGAAGCTAACTCCCTAGAAGGACTTGGTGGAAATGACTCTCTAAGTGGCAAAGGCGGTGCTGATACCTTACTAGGCGGTAATGGTGATGATATTTTGGCGCCTGCGGGTGGTCTTGATGTTGTTGATGGTGGAGAAGGTAGTGACATGGTTACTTTCTTTGATCTTCCTTTTGAACTAGAGGCTAGTTTAGAGACTGGAGAGGCAATTTATACTAATGCTGACGATGTAGAGATAATTGATACTTTTGTCTCGATTGAAAACCTTACTGGTACGGCTTTGGATGATGTTCTTACTGGCGATGCTAGTGATAACCGCATTGAAGGGGGACAAGGTAATGACGATTTACTAGGAGGAGATGGTGCTGACACCCTAGTTGGTGGTATATCAGGTTTAGATACTTTGACTGGAGAAGCGGGTGCCGACACTTTTGTGTTAGGAACCGAAACCACTGTTTTGAACAGTAGCGAAGGCACAGGTGATTTTGCCACCATTGCAGACTTTACCACTGGAGAAGACGTAATTCAATTGAGCGGGGTTCTCGAAGACTATGAGATCGTAAATCTAGGCTCGACTAATCTGATTGCTCTTGGTGATGGAGAAGGTGATTTTGACTTAATTGCATCTGTTACTAATAGTGATGGAGCGATCGCCGAACTCGATCCGACAACCGACTTTACTTTTGTTTAATTGATCGGGTTAAATGAGCAGTTTAGTTAATCGAAAATTGCTCATCTAGTTTTGTCTCCTAAATTTTCGGCGCTAGATTTTAGGAGACTTGATTTTTGCCTTGAATTTATTCTCAGGAATAGAGATCTTGGATAATTTTTTGGTTGACTTTTAAATATCCGCGGTCGCAAACTGCCAAAGAAGCTTGTAATTCTCGGTGTGCTTGAGGCAAAGCATGAAAAGGAATCGAAGGATAGAGATGGTGTTCGGCGTGAAAAGGCATATTCCACATCAGCAGACGTAGTGGTAGCCAGGTTAGAGTGGTGCGGGTATTGGTTAAAGGATTATTATCTAAACTACATCCTGTATGCTCGGCTAGCAGAATTAAGCGTAATATGGGCTGTCCTACAGCTAAAGGTAAGAGCCAGCAGGTAATAAACCAGGGTTGACCCACGGTAGCGGAAATAGCGATCGCTAAACCATAAACAGCAAGCTGTAAGCGCGTAGAGTAAATTAACTCTTGAACGGCATTTTCGGCAATATAAGGATGATGTTCCAAGTTTCCTGTAGCTATTTGGTAATGGGTTTTAAGTTTGCCTTGCCACCAGTTAAGACCAATAATTTCGACTAAGTATTCTTGGAGGTTGCTCGGTTTAGAATCTCCCAATTCAGGATCTTTACCCGCAATTTGTGTGTAGCGATGGTGCCATTTGTGAAAGCGACGGTAAAATGTGCTGTTATAACCAGACAATACCCCAGCCCACCAAGCGACAATATCATTAAGTCGATTATTAGCAAAAGCAGTGCGATGGCATGCTTCATGAACAATGGCAAACATAGCGGCAAGACTAAACCCATAAACGATTAAAGTGGGCAGCCTGAGCCACCATTGATCCATTGCAATCCAAATATAACCACTTAATCCTGCAATGCTTAGATGAACCGCTAATTGCACTAATCCCTTAAAGTTAGATCGAGTATTTAAGGTTTTCAGTTTTTGAGCAGATAGAATATTTTTTGGTTTAATTGGCGCAGATGGAGCAGGGATTTCGCAGTTAACCATTGCTTAAATTGATGAGGGAGAGAATAATTTATTGGAAACTAAGATAGCTAGTTTAATTATTCATTCTAATCACTCTCAACATTTTAAACTGCAAAATATGTGGCAAGATTTAGCTACATCTGAGTAGCAAACAGCCCTGTGTATACTGAAAACTAAAGACTAACGACCAACGACTAACAATCATCACCAATCAAGCTGCGTCAATTAGCATTTTTTGTTGACTGTTGACTGTTGACTGTTAAATACTAGTAGCAATCCGAAACCCAAAAGCATCTGATTTGTTACTGGGAGAAGATTTGAAGCGTTGGGCAGAGCGACATGAACCAGGAAGATGTAACCAAGAGCCGCCACGCAATACTCTAAGCTCCTTCGGGTTATTGCTAACCCAAGCGCTACCGTCATTAGGAGCATCATGATAACTACTATGCCAAGTATCAGCGCACCATTCAGCTACATTACCGTGAAGATCGTATAGCCCAAATTGATTTGCCGAAAAGAGGTCTACATCAGTAGTTTTTTGGCGATTTTCTCCCTCAGCTCCAGAGCCATAAGTATCTTCACCATTATAATTAGCTAGGTCAGTGCTAATAGTTGAGCCAAAATGAAACGCAGACTGGGTTTTACCTCGGCAAGCATATTCCCATTCTGCTTCTGTTGGTAGTCGAAATTCTCGACCAATCAATTGTGATAGCTGTTTACAAAACTGATTACAGTCAGACCAAGAAACTTTTTCTACTGGTTTTTTACTGCTGGCAATGTTTTGCTCAGCAAACCGTGATGGATTATTTTCCATAACTGCCCACCATTGAGCTTGAGTAACAGGATATTTACTCATGAGAAAGGGACGAATCGAAACTGAATGTGCGGGAGATTCTTCTGCTTCTCTTTCGGACTCAGTTTCTGGTGAACCCATGATGAATTTCCCTCCAGGAATACCAATCAAGTCCAAGGTTATGTTATTCCCTAAGTTCAAGGTTATATACTTAGCTTTTGCTTGATAACGACGGGTTGGCAAACTCATGGCTTTACCCATGATGACACAGGGATCGTTGGCAATGGTTATAAACTCAAACTCCATAACCTGCAAATCTAATTTATGAACCCGCTGCTTGACTCGGGATATTTTTGGCTTACTGGAAGAATGATGCTGACGGGATCTTCTGGGGACTGTATGTGGAGCAGATATGGCGGGACTAATTTCCCCTGCCAAAGTTTGCTGAACTTCGGCTACTGACTGGAAACGTCGTTTAGTTGCTCCCTCGACTAATTTGTCAAGGACATGACTTAACTCATAGTCAACTTCATTATCCTGAAGATGCGATCGCCAATTCCATTCACCTTCGGCAGTATCAAATAGTTTTGTCGGTTCAATCCCAGTTAATAGATGAAGACAGGTGGCACCAAGACTGTAGAGATCGCTAGCAAATTTGGCTTTTCCCGCAGCTTGTTCGGGAGCAATATAGGCAACTGAACCAATGATTGTCCCCGCTTGGGAAATTTCGGCGGCGATTGCTTCTTTTGCCGCTCCAAAGTCTACTAAAACTAGTTTACCATCTTGTTTTCTTCTAATAATATTTTCTGGTTTGATATCTCGATGAATTACATTATTGTCGTGAACAAATTTTAAAACTAACAATAAATCATCTAATAAATCTTTGATTTGTTGTTGACTAAAAACTCCCGCTGTTTTTAATTCTTTGAGTAAGTCTTCTCCATCAATAAATTCTTGTATTAGATACTTTCGTTCTTCTTGGTCGAAAAATGCCAGTAGTTCAGGTATCTGTTGGTGTTGACCTAATTCATCTAAACTAGCTGCCTCTCTTTCAAATAATTCAGTAGCTTTTTTGATTGCTTTGGCACTTTTTACTTCAGGCAAAAACTGCTTGATTACGCAGCGCGGTTTGGATGGTTTAAATTCATCAACTGCTAAAAAAGTTCTGCCAAAACCACCTTGTCCTAGAAGAGCAACAGCACGATAACGATTCATCAGAAGTAGCCGAGTTTTACATTTTTCGCAAAACTCTGCCTGCTCTAAATTGACATGAAGACAATCTGGATTAAGACACTGACTAATCATTATAAATTAACCAAATATTCGTCTACAATTATAGACTGGTGATAATAATTATTCTTCGACCTTATTCCCGTATTTATACGATTAATTAAGATTAAGTTACTTGATATTTACGTGATTTTACTGAGAAAAATATTACTCATAAGCTTCTACTATCTGATGAAAATTTATTAATACATCGCAAGTAGGTAGATGTAATTAAATATAAAATGAGCTTCGCATAGGGTCCGCCCTAAAGGATATATACCAAGCGGTATTCTCTTGTGGGACACCTGCTGACATTGTACTCTTGTGGTGTAAGGTCAGGAAAAAAATTAGCACTAGTATCTTATAAATAATCTCGTTCACCTAATTCATTAAATTTCAAGTTGGTCAACAAAATTATTTTTGACAAAATTATCCTCAATAAGCTACTTTTTTGGGACTAATCAAGATTAAGCATAATTAATGAAGAAATAGTCAAGTAAATTAATTACAAATAGCCCAAAATTAAATTTATCTAGAGATCATTATGCAGCATGTAGTCTAATATAATGTTGTACAATTACAAAATGATTGTCTCCAGTACATATCTTGTGCAATGAACCAGGATCGCGAATATTCTATTAAATGCCTAACGTTCCCAATCCAATCGATACTCAAGAAGCTCTCTTGCAATTAGGGGTTAATCAAAATCTTCTGACTTCAGAAGAGATCTCTTTTCTTGATCGGAATGGCTATTTGATGTTGCCTAATATCTTAAGCCAAGAGCAAGTCACTATTTTTCGTCAAAGGTTAGACCAGTTAAGCAAGCTGGAAGGACACAGTGCAGGGGCAGTAGACCAAACCAAATATCAACTACGAGTAAATCGAGAAGATCTCAAATTTTGGGAGAGAATCGCAGCTTACGCTTATAATTTACTTTTTCACCTAGTTCGACTAGTTGCGTTGCGATGGTTATTCACATATAAGCCTGGTTTAAAATCTACTTTAAGAGCTAGGTCTGGCTCACCAAAGTTTGGCTCACCACAACTAGGGGGTTCTAGACAACAGCAATCCCACAATATTTTTGATTGGTTCAAAATTGAGATTAGAGAAATGCTTGCTGCCGCAGCGTTTACAGAAGCAGGAGCAGTGCGAGTCTGCAATTTACTGAATAAGGATCCAATGTTTGATGTTTGCTTCAAACACCCCCGAGTTTTGGCTGCGGTTCAACATTTACTAGGTAATGACTTTAAGGTTTCATCAGTAAACTATCGAGCCGCTAAACCTGGAGGAGGACTACAGCCGCTGCACTCGGACTGGGAGAAAGCTGTCGCTCCTGGTAACTATATTGCTTGTAACACTCTTTGGATACTAGATGATTTTACAGAAAACAATGGAGCAACACGAGTTGTTCCAGGCTCCCATCTGAGTAGCAAAATTCCGTCAGAGGTAATTGACAATTGTCTGGTACCTTATCCTGAGCAGAGTTTGATTCTTGCACCAGCAGGGACAGTGATCATTATGAATTCTCATACTTGGCATGGTGGAACAGTCAACTATACAAATCAGCTACGCCGTATTATCCAATCTTACTTTGTTCAAAGAGACCAAGTACCTCAATTAAATCAGCGAGAGTATGCTGGTGAGCAAATTCAGCAACGATTAACCGTGGTCGAGAAATTAATTTTGGATATTGATTAGACCATAAAATTATTGATATTGTTCAAAAAATATCAACGAGCTTAGAGACTGTATCGCTATGGGCGATCGCTTTAATAACTTTGAAGTCCATCTAATAGTATTTATAGTCATTCTAAATAGAAACCTGACGGATAAAGCTTTAAAGCTGACCGTTGTAAATGTTATTCCCTGTTCCCTATTCCCGTCTTACGTGGTTCTACATGGCTGGGAGACCCAGCCGTAGCCCACGCGCTATTCCCTGTTCCCCCGAAACTACAATGGGCTTCCTAAAGGATACCGCTTTGAGACCAGAGGGAATCCTTCAGGGCATATGCCCGCAGGTACTTAGAAGGAGCAGGAAATTAATTAGAACGACTATATTAAGTAAAAAAATACTGTAATATTCGATCTGTCTACAGTTCACCCCATAGCAAATGAATCTTATTCCAGAGATCTTGATTGTGCTAACAAACTCGATGTAAATTCTGAAAATTAGATTTCAGCATGTATTAAAGACTAATTTTTTGTAATTCATCACGAGGATTTTCCTTACGCAGCTCGCGAATTTTTTCGTAATGTCCTTTGGTTTTCGGATCGACTTGTTGAGGAGTAGCAATAATAATCTTGACTAATTGGTCGGTTCTCTTGCCACTAGGAGAAGACCAACCTTTGCCTCGCAGCCGCAATACTTGTCCTGAGTTAATTCCCGCAGGAACCTTCATACTAACTTTCCCCTCAGGAGTTGGAACATTAATTGATGCGCCCAAAACTGCTTCGTCAGGAGCGATCGGTACTTCACAAACCAAATTATCTCCCTCAAAATTGAAGAAAGGATGATGATTTAATTGAACGTTTAAATAAAGATCTCCTCTCGACTGACCGTAGGAATTAGCCGGCCCTTTCCCCGCCAAACGGATTCGAGATCCTGGCTTAACGCCAGCGGGAATACGAACTTCTAAAGTTTCTCCAGCAATCACAAGACGTTTAGTCGTGCCTCGAAAAGCTTCTGCCAAAGTGAGATTGAGGCTGGCTTCACTACTGGTTGCAGTTGATTGTTGACTATTTTTGGCGGAATCTTGAGGCTGGCTCTGGCGGCGATCAGCTTGAGTATAATTTTGGCTAGCGGTACCACCGTTTCCAGGACTCGAAAAACGACCTAAGAGTTCATTAATAAACTCTTCAAAGTTGCCATATTGACTAAAATCTGAGCTATTGAAGTCAACCTTACTGTTATGATTACTGCTGCAAGTTTGTCTGCCTGCATTACCTGTTGCCGCACTCTGCTGCCAATATTGACCAAAACGATCATATTGAGAACGCTTATCGTCATCTGAAAGCACATCGTAAGCTTCGCTAATTTCTTTGAACTTTGCTTCAGCGGCTTTATTTCCCTGGTTGCGATCTGGATGATACTTTAAGGCTAACTTACGAAATTGTTTTTTTATTTCATCAGTTTGGGCTGTTTTTTTTACTCCTAAAATAGCGTAGTAATCTTTAAATTCAGTAGAAGACATTGAAAATTATTTCCTAAGTAGGGTTAGCTGGCTTAAGTCTGCTCAATAATACCAGCGAAGCTAGTGCCTTAATAAGCTTACCTAAAGTTTAACTCCATAATTTACGGATTAATAACTTCAGTCGCAATTCCTGATTCTTCCTAGTTTCGAGCAGGCAATCTCAAAGTTGAGATGAATAAAAATGGGTGCAACTATGCTAGCTACACCCGAAAAACTTCTAAATTTTTATCTCAAATAAGACTGTTTTAAATTACTGTTGTCAATGACCATCACTTACAATTAGGCTGGCGATCGCGCTCTGCAACATTTTGGACTGCTTGATATTTTTAATTTAGATCACAGTATTATCGTGGATGGTAGCATTTTTTAAAACAACTACTATTCCACTACGTATATAAAATCCGTCATCTTCTTTTTGGGATTCTTCTACCCGATCTTTATTTAAAATTTGGACATTGCGACCAATACGAGCATTTTTATCCACAATCGCATGACGAATAGTTGAACCCTCCCCAATGCCTACTGGAACTCCACCTTTCTGCAAACCAGACTGTCTCTCGGCAAAAGGCTCATAATAATCTGCACCCATAATCAAAGAATCTTCAATCGTGCAGTCAGCTTCAATCCTAGTTCTGACTCCAATCACAGAGTGATTAATATGACAGCTTTTCAGAATGCAACCTTCCCCAATCATCGATTCACTCACTTGACAGTTAAGTAGTTTTGTTGGTGGCAAATACCGAGAACGGGTATAGATCGGTGCTTTTTCATCGTAGAAACTAAAATCAGGTTGGGGTTGCTTGGTAAGAGCTAAATTTGCTTCATAAAAAGACTCAATTGTCCCAATATCTTCCCAATACCCTTTAAATAGGTATGCTTGGAGATTATGATCCCGAGCAGCTCCTGGAATAATTTCGTTGCCAAAATCATGCTGATCTAAATTATCTTCTAATAGATTAATTAAAACATCCTTTTTAAAGACATAAATTCCCATGGAAGCTATGTAAGGACTTTGTTGAGCTTGCTCTGATGTTAAACCTAATACAGTGGTATCAACCTGCATTTTTTTCAGTTCCTCGCCTTTAGGCTTTTCCGAAAAATCGATGATTCTACCCTGACCATCAATTTTCATTAAACCAAAACTGGACGCTCTTTTATCGTCAATTGGAACTACGGACAAGGTAATATCTGCATTGGTTTTTCGATGATGCCGAATAAACTTACTATAGTCCATACGGTATAAATGATCGCCAGAAAGAATGATCACTTCATCGACATCCCAGGACTTGATCGATTCGATATATTGACGAACCGCATCAGCAGTGCCTTGAAACCAACCAGAATTATCTTTAGTCTGCTGTGCAGAAAGAACCTCTACAAATCCTTCTCTAAATCCAGAAAAATTATAGCTGCGATTTAGATGTCGATTAAGAGAAGCAGAATTAAATTGAGTCAGAACATATATTTTGAGTATCTCAGAATTGATACAGTTACTGACTGGGATATCGATTAAACGATACTTACTCGCCAGGGGTACTGCTGGCTTTGCCCTTAATTTGGTGAGGGGATACAAACGAGTACCTGCACCGCCTCCTAGAATGATACCTAATACTCTTTTCACTTCTTAAAACCTCGTGACTGCCTGTGCCTCTCAAGATAAAGTTTATCTGAATGGGGGACAGATTCAGCAAAATCACCTGGAAAAGGATCAGTTTTGCTAAAGTATTAAGTGAATGTAATATAAGCAATGCTCTTAGAATAGCTCGGCGATCGCCTAAGTACAAAGCATTCTTGATTCTCTTTAAACTCTTTTAATTATTTTTTAAACTGATTTTTACCTGTATATGTCTTCTACAGAAACACCTTTGCCCCCTAAGTTAGCCAAAATTGTGGAACGTTTTCAACGCCGCTCCGACCCCAAACAGAAATACAAGCAGCTTCTATGGTATGCGCAAAAGCTACCAGCAATGCCAGAATCGGCTAAAACCGAAGAGAATAAGGTCAAGGGTTGCGTCTCTCAGGTTTACATTACTGCTAGCCTCGAAGATGGCAAAATTCGCTATGAAGGGGATTCTGATGCTCAGTTAGTGCGAGGGTTGGTAGCATTTCTGATCGAAGGTCTGAATAATCTCTCTCCCCAAGAAATTGCTCAAATTGAGCCCGATTTCATAGAAGATACGGGTCTAAAAGTCAGTCTGACCCCCTCTCGTGCCAACGGGTTTTTCAATATCTTTCAAATGATGAAGAAAAAAGCCTTGGGATTTCATTTGGGCACTAGCGAATAACTGAAGATCCACTCAGGTATCCACATAATCAGGTGATTGAGTCTAATTCTAAAAGACCCTAACTCTGCAATAAATATTAGCAACAAGCAAGCTTCAGTATTTTTAGGTTTGTTTTTTAGCTTCTTGTTCAGAAATAATGCGGGTACAGCACCAATCCGTGGGTAAAGCTGATGGCCATCCCATACGGATTGCTTCAGGACAAATGGTCATCACTGTAAGTTGACAATCAATTAGCTGAAATCCCTCTTTTTTGCACTGCTTCAAGCTGTGTTTGAGGATTGTATCGTCTCTAAATTCGATCGTATTGTTGCATTGGATACAAACAACGTGATGGTGGTGATGAGGATAGGGTTGATTTAATTCATAGTGCTTATGTCCCTCTGCCAGCTCTAGTTCTCGTAAAATTCCCATACGAGCCATGAGCTTGACACTACGATAAATAGTAGACAGACTGATAGATTCTCCTCGCTTTTCTAACAAGTTATGTAATTCTTCGGCACTTAGATGATCCCCTTTAGGCAAATTCTGGAAGACATGCAGAATTTTCTCTCTCTGAGGAGTCATGCGCCAACCCCTAGAGTTAAGTTCGGCTTTTAAAGAAGATGCCGTGTAGTGAGCCATACCAGATCTTTATCAATTATTTGCTGCTTATTGACAATAATAAGTTTTTTAAGCAACCTTTGCAATAAAGTTTAGTTACATATTTTATTTTAGATCTTGAATCTGATTTTCAGAAAAAGTTGCTCGATACTCTAAGCAAGAAAGTTTTTTCCAAGATACATAAGATTTTCAACACCGTAGCCTACATTCGATAACTATAAGTAATAATTAAAGAGTTACTAAATAGATTCAAAATGTGAACTAGATAGAAACTCTTCATTTCTGCGAAAATTGATTCGATTTTTTAGCCCTTCTCAAGCAAAATGTAGCTTACTTCTATCCATAACAGAGTTGCCCCTGAATGCCATCATCCAAGGTCAATCAGCGGCGATAGTATTTCCAACGAGTTTAAACATCAAACGCATAAAATGCCACACCATCATCACCTAGCTCTGAGAAATGAGGTAGATTATCTGCAATATAATCTAGTTCGTCTTGCTTAGTAGTGTACAAATGTGTTCCCGATTGATTGTTCAACACTTTGAAGACGGGAATAAGGGGGATTTCTGTTGCTTCTTGGGATTCAAAGGCATAGAATTTGACCCCTTCAAAATTGTATTCAGGCGAATTCTCCAGCAGAAAAGTTTTTTCCTCTTCATCTATGGTGTAAAGATGCGAGCCAATGTCCGTATTAAAAAAGCGATAAACTGGTTTGGCACCCTCTATTTCCTCTCCTGTTAACACATCGGTATCTTGAGTGAGAATCTGAAATTTTTCATATTCATACTCATATTCATAGCCTTGTCGTCCTACTGAGCTTCTACTCTTGATTAGTTCGGTTTCACTCTCATCGGCAGTATAGAAATGATGTCCTTGTTCATGTTCAAAAAAACGATGAAGAGGCCCTATGGGTAATAGGGAATAATCTTCTTCGTTGATTTGGGGTTCTCCATCTATCAGGGAAAACGCAAAACGTCCTGGCACTCCAATATTAGTCCCCGTTTCTAACTGTAGGAGTTGCTCTTGATTGTTAGAAAATGGTAACTCATAAAAGTCTTCGCCATTGCCCGCAGAAAAACCGACGCGAGCATATACATCCTCAGAAGCTCCTCCGACAGTCCACTGTACTTCTTCATAAAGAAACTCTATTTCGGAGTCTCCTTCGCTTAAATCTCTAATAATTAGTTGAAAAGCATTGGGAGTAGTTTGATTAGAAAATTTACCGACATCATCCCAAGTGATGGTAATTGCATCAGCCTCAGGATCGAAATGATAATAAACTAAATTAGAACCTGTCGAGTTACCTCCTGATGAAGCTTCAATGTTGTCTTCCCTGGTGTCAACATCGGCGAAGAAAGGCGCGATAATTGGGAATGAAGTAATCTCGGTTGGGGTAAATGTGCTTAAAGGACTGTCAAAAGTTATATTCCCATTATTGTTAATATAAAATTCGGTATATGTTTGACCAAAAAACTTAAACCCGTCTTCAAACACAGGCGTTAGAGAAATAGCATCCGAAGAGCCATCATCATTTCTGGGAATCAAGTTTTCTCCAAATCCCGCTGTACCACCAAGATCGCTAACCAATTCGGTAAATGATTGTTCAATTTCAACCTGTTCCCCATTTATAGTCGCGATCGCAGTATCATCTTCTTGTTTAAGCTCCTGTAGTTCCTTCTCGCTGAGATTTCTGCCTTGTATTATGGCGGCAAAAATTTCTCCTTCATCCCCTGGTGAATCCTCTATGTTTAACTGATGATCAACAAAATGTCCGTATTCTTCTAGTAGAACATTAGTAACGATATCAAGATTACTTTGGTTTGCTAGTAAAAATTCTTGAGCAAGATAAATTTTATTACTGCTAATCGCGAAAGCACCATTAGCATTATTGATTTCAGTACGGCTAACAATCTCTATTGTAGGAAATTCAAATTTCTCAGCTTGCCAAATTTTAGCAAAAGGCTCAGGTTTGACTTGACTTCCAAAGGCTAGTTCTAAATTCGTTGTAAAGTCTGGTGAATTAGCAAATTGCTGGAGTAAATCTTGAGCAGAAGCTATAGCTTGATTTGGCAGTTCAGTTATTACTGCTTCTTTATTTCCTGGGTCAGAGATTAAAGAGCTATTATATTTTTCCATTATTAGAATATTTCTGAGATAGATATTGATATATTTCCCAGAAACAAACCAAAATTTACCACTGAATCATAGTAGGTAAATTCATCTTTTAGCTCTTTGCTTGACTATAACCAAATTGAGAACCGAAGCGATTACTTAGAAAATAAATAATTGAAATTAAAACTAAAATAGCTATATTTGGATGTTGAAATAGAATTAGATTATTTTTAAAGTTTGACTAATAAATAATTATCTCTTCAAATTTGAGATAATTTAAAGTATTTTGTTTGCCAATTAGATCTTTGTCTTTATTTTTTACTGCTGTATTTAAGAGATTAGAGCATATAGCTTAAACCTAATGATTGGCTAAAAACTGTCGTAAGATTACCAATGGATTTAAGATTACTACCATCAATATTATTTGCAATTACAATGACTACTAATGAATGATATTTGAAATCATAAATATGAAGCTGTATTTACTATTTATTATTGATAGTTAATCTTTAAAGTTTTATTGTAAGATCTCTAAGTGCTTTTGTAGAGGAGCAATAGTATTAGCAGCGATCGCACCACTGGCAGCCACCGCAGGAATCCCAATACCAGGAAAGGTAGAATCACCACAGCAGAGTAAGCCAGACAGAGGAGTAGTAGAACCAGGGAAGAGGGCTTTCCCCGCTTGATGTGCCGCACCATAAGTTCCATGATGTCGACGCAGATAACGTTGATGGGTTAAAGGCGTGCCTATGAGAGATAGTTCAGTGCGATCGCGAATATCAGGAATTACTCTGGCTAATGCTTGCCACATAACTTCGGCACGTTCTTGTTTTAGCTGTTGGTAAGCTTCACTACGGCGATCCATTCCCGCCCAAAGTTGATAGGGTTCGTTTCCTGGAGTGTAGACATGAATATTGTGTTTTCCCGCAGGTGCCAAACTGGGATCTAATACTGAGGGAATAGACATCACCACCACATTCTGGGGTGCAGTTACTCCTTTATCCCAATCATTGACCACAATGTAATGACATTCTAAATCATCTAATCCTGTAGCATTGATACCTAAGTGGAGATGCATAAAGCTTTCACATTCAGGAGTATTCGCTCTTTCTTTAACAAAACTTGGGGGCAATACCCCTTGAGGAATCAGAGGCAGCGTATCCCATATCGAAGCATTAGAAACCACTGTACTGGCTTTTATTTCCTGACCATTGCGTAAGCGTACACCTACCGCACGCTTATTGTTGACTATAATCTCCTCAACGTGGGCATTATAGATAATTTCGCCACTTCGTTTAGTTAACCCCCGCACCAAAGCATCAACTATTGCCCCACTACCACTCATGGGATAATCTAGCTGCACTCCAGGCTTGTACCATTCAGCAAACATAAACGCCATTTCTGCCCCCACAGTGCCACTAGCAGGTAGCCCAGAGAGTAAAAAACTCAGCAAATCCATCCAGTTACGAATAAACGGGTCTGTTACAACGCCGTCCATAATCTTGCTAAAGGGTCCCGTCATCCGCAGGATATTTGGTAGATGCCAAAGAGTATTTGGTAGATATTGACCCATGCTAATGGCTACCCCTAAATCAAAGCGCATCGCTAAAGGAGGTAAAGCATTAACCGCCTCAGCTAAAGGTTTCATCTCCGCCTGAAGTTTGCGCCACTGATTTACAGCCGCTTCACCCCGAAAATCTCTTAAGACCTCACAAAAATGATCCGCCCCCACATAAGCATCAAAATCCCCTTCAGGCAATCGACAACCCCAGACATCATAATTTGCCCATTCTAAGTCTTCTTCAATCACATCAAGTACCTGCCGCAGCGGATTATTGGTCGGGCTAGATGATAAACCAGAATAGAGAGAAGGACCCGAATCAAACTTGTAGCCATCCCGTTCAAAACTATGGGCTGCACCACCAGCAATTGAGTGACTCTCGCAGACAGTTACTCGATAACCATACTTTGCCAGCAGCGCAGCACAACACAATCCACCTACACCGCTACCGATTACTACTACGTCTACAGATTGATTCATATTAGGTTGCTGACTATCTTTATACCCTAATTGGTATCTCTAAACAGAGACCAACAATAATTATCTCTAAAATGAGAACCATTTGCCTGATAATCGCTTTTGTCTCATTGTTGATGCTTAAGACAACTACTTGAATTTATAAATAATTAGGTTTACCTGAAGTATCTTAATCAAAGACTATTTTAAACCCTTAAGCCAATCGATATTTTTAAATAGTTATTTTAAATTAAATAAATCTACAAAGCTATGGATATAAAGCAAGAAAGAAAATTAGCGAAAGACGAAACTACATCATCAGAAATACTAGCAAATTTAGCCAAAAGCGAAGATATTCAAACTCGTAAATATGTTGCTAACAATCCCAATACACCTATAGAAATTTTATTGAAAATTTGTTTTGAATTTCCTCAGGAAGTAATAGAAAATCCCATCATTACTCTTTTGATTCTTGAAAACCCAGATTCATTAACCTGTAAAACACCCTTGGATTTTCTTTGGAATTTTAATAAAATAAAACAATTAACTGATATTGAAATTAAGCGTTTGGGCTGGACAAAAGTTCAAGGTGGGAATTATTTAATGAAGAAATATGGAAAACGTTCTCGATTACATTTAACAGATGATCAACTTTTAGGTTTTTTAACTGATTTAAGAAAAATTAACAGTGCAAAAATAAATACGGATATCAAACAAGATAGGCAATTAGCTCAAGATGAAACTACCTCATCAAAAGTACTAGCAAATTTAGCTAAAAGCAAAGATTATCAAACTCGCAAGTATATTGCTAGTAATCCTAATACGCCTGTTGAAACTTTACTCAATATTTGTTTTGAATTTCCACGAGAAGTAATAAATAATTCCAGAATTCCACTATTGGTTCTTGAAAATTCTGATTTATTAACCTGTAAAATTCCAATAGACTTTAACGAAATAAAACGATTAACTGATATCGAGATTAAGCGTTTGGGCTGGACGATATCTCAATGTAGAAATCATTTAATGAAACACTACGGCGGCAAGCGCTCTAGATTACACTTATCAGACAATCAATTTTTAGACTATTTAGCTGATTTGAGAAAAATAAAATAAATTTTCGCTATATAGACAATTATGAATATTGAACAAGAAAGACAATTAGCGAAAGATGAAACTACGCCACCAGATACACTAGCCAATTTAGCTAACAGCGAAGATATTCAAACTCGTAAATATTTTGCTAGCAATCCTAATACGCCTGTAAAAATTTTATTGAAAATATGTTTTGAATTTCCTCAAGAAGTAATAGAAAATCCCATCATTCCTCTTTTGATTCTAGAAAACTCAGATTTATCAACCTGTAAAATACTTTTTTGGATTATTAAAATCCCAGATTTATCAACCTGTAAAATATGTTTAGACTTTAATGAAATAAAACAATTAACTGATATCGAGATTAAGCGTTTAGGCTGGACCAAAGTTATATTCTAAATGTTCTATACAATGCTCTTTTG
>JBCDEP010000030.1:0-48459 GCA_039179675.1 Cyanobacteria bacterium P01_G01_bin.67 | reverse complement strand
GGTATATCCAATTTGCTTGTCAAAATAAGAGGGAGAGCAGCCTGTGGCGCAATTTCAAATTGAGTGTGTAGAGTCTAAAACCCTAAAAAACCAGCATCAATATAGCAAGTTTGTCCTAGAGCCTTTAGATCGAGGTCAGGGTACTACTTTAGGTAACGCCCTCAGAAGAGTTTTATTATCTAACTTGGAAGGGGCGGCAGTTACTGCGATCCGTATTGGTGGAGGGATGGCAAAAGATGAAAGCAGACAGGAACATAAGTTTGGCTTTGCTACTCATGAGTTTGCCACCATTGAAGGAGTTAGAGAGGACGTTTTAGAGATTATTCTCAATATGAAGGAAATAGTCCTCAAAAGCTATACCAATCAGCCTCAGATCGGTCGTTTAGTAGCAACTGGGCCAGGAACAGTCACTGCGGCTCAGTTTGAGCTACCTTCAGAAGTAGAAACCGTAGACTCTAACCAGTATGTGGCAACTATTGCCGAAGGTACTAGTTTAGAGATGGAATTTAGGGTGGAGAAAGGAAAAGGTTACCGCGCTGTTGAAAGAGGTAAGGAAGAAGGCAGTTCTTTAGATTTTCTACAAATAGATGCGGTATTTATGCCCGTAACTAAGGTTAACTATAGTGTCGAGGATGCGAGAGTTGACGGTTCAGGCATCCGAGAGCGTCTAATTATGGAAATTTGGACTAACGGCAGTGTCAAGCCCGAAGAAGCCTTGTCTCAAGCGGCAGGAATTGTCGTTGATCTATTTAATCCTTTAAAGGATTTGACTTTAGAAGAGATTGAACCTGACTATCAGGAAGATGAAGATCCTACCAGTCAAATTCCCATTGAAGAATTACAGTTATCAGTTAGAGCGTATAACTGTTTAAAACGCGCGCAAATTAATTCAGTTTCCGATCTACTTGATTATACTCAAGAAGATCTCTTGGAAATTAAGAATTTCGGTCAGAAATCGGCAGACGAAGTAATTGAGGCGCTACAACAGCGTCTAGGAATTACTTTAGCGCAAGAAAAGTCAGGTAAGTAAACAAAGCTGTATTTAGCATTAGTATCTATCATGCGACATCGATGTAAAGTTAAAATGCTGGGATTACCAGCAGATCAAAGGAAGGCGCTAATGCGCTCACTAGCAACGGAAATAATCCGTCATGGTCAAATTAAAACTACTTTGATTCGTGCCAAGGCAGTACGTAGCGAAGTGGAAAAAATGATTACCTTAGCTAAAGATGGTTCTCTGGCTGCCAGGAGACAGGCTTTGGGCTATATTTATGACAAAGATTTAGTGAGCGAGTTATTTAAAGCTGTTGATGATCGCTATGGTAATCGCAGCGGTGGCTATACTAGGATCGTGAGAACTAAGCGTCGTCGTGGGGACAATGCGGAGATGGCGATCATCGAGCTAGTTTAATTTAGATGTCTTGTAAATAAAGATTAATTGCTAGTAAAGACAGCCCATGAGAATCGCCTTGCTAATTCAATATTTAGGAACCAACTTCCATGGTTGGCAAAAACAACCTAACCAAGTAAGTATCCAAGGTTATATTGAACAAGCGATCGCCGATGTAACAGGGTTAGCGATAAATATTTATGCTGCGGGGCGTACTGATGCAGGAGTTCATGCTGCTGGTCAAGTAGCACACTTTGAGTATCAAGGTCCAATCCCAGCTCATAAATGGGCAAAAATTATCAATGCGAGACTGTCAAAGGATATACTAGTAAGAGCTTCGGCTCAGGTTAAGGACAATTGGCACGCTCGGTTTTCGGCTGTTTGGCGACGTTATCGCTACACGATTTACACCGATAAACAACCAAATGTGTTTGTTAATCAAACCTGCTGGCATTACTATCAGTCAGTATTGGATGAATCACTGATGCAGCAAGCTTTAAATCCTCTATTGGGGGAGCATAATTTTGCCGCGTTCAAACGATCTGGTTCGGATCGCCTTGATTCAATGGTAAATGTGCAGTCGGCTAGATGCTATCGCCAAAACTCTTTTTTGTACCTGGAGGTGCAGGCTAACAGTTTTTTGTACGGTATGGTACGTCTTTTGGTAGGAATGCTGATAGAGGTGGGCATTAAAAAGCGATCGCCTGAAAACTTTACCGAAATTTGGCAAAATCAACGTCGTTCTGAAGTTAAGTATTCTGCTCCTGCAAAGGGTCTATGTTTACTAAGAGTGGGTTATCAAGAGTTCCCTTTTGCTCGACCATTGTGGTTTGATACCCAGCCAAACTTCGATCTAGCTCGGTAAATCTTTTTATTTAAAATAATCCACAAAATATTATTACGAAAGATGAATAAAACTCCCCTCCCAACTCAAGAAACTCTAGACCACAAGTGGTATGTAGTTGACGCCGAAGGACAAAGACTCGGTCGTTTAGCTACTGAAATAGCTATGGTTTTACGAGGTAAAAATAAGCCTAGCTTTACGCCCAACATAGATACTGGAGATTTTGTTATCGTCGTTAATGCCGACAAAGTTGTTGTAACTGGCAGAAAAAACGAGCAAAAGCTCTACCGTCGCCACTCTGGTAGACCAGGAGGCATGAAAACTGAGACTTTTGCTCAGCTACAGCAGCGGATTCCCGAACGTATTGTGGAAAAAGCCGTTAAAGGTATGTTGCCTAAAAATGTCATGGGTCGAAAGCTGTTTACTAAACTTAAAGTTTATACAGGTTCAGATCACCCCCATGCAGCCCAAACTCCTGAAACTTTAACTATTAATACTATACCCAAGAGGAACTAACACATGGAAGGAACACAAGATAAAGTAGTATACGGAGCTACTGGTCGCCGTAAATCGGCGATTGCCAGAGTTCGCCTAGTACCTGGAGAAGGCAAGCTGGTAGTTAACGGCAAGCCTGGAGAGGACTATTTTAACCGCATACCTAGTTACTTAATGTCGATTAAAGGTCCTTTAGAAACTTTAGGCTTTGAAGGCGAGTATGACATTCTGGTTAATGCTCATGGTGGTGGATTAACTGGTCAGGCGGATGCTGTTAAGCTGGGAGTAGCTCGGGCATTGTGCAAGCAAGATCCTAATAATCGGCAACCTTTAAAAACAGAAGGTTATCTTACTCGTGATCCTCGTTGCAAAGAGAGAAAGAAATATGGATTGAAGAAAGCTCGTAAAGCTCCTCAATTCTCAAAACGATAATTCTTACTTATCATTTATCATTGAGCATTTATCGTTTAGTTGTTCAGTATTTATTTGGGGTTTGAATCCCCATTTGAACGAGAGGAGCGCTGCGGGAACCGTAGCTTGTCTAATCGAGTTGTTGAACAAATTAATGTTCGCAAGTTCAATGCCCAATGGTTTTAATTTTTGTAAACCTTATAGTAATAGCTGACAATGCCTAAACCTGATATACATCCAACATGGTATCCAGATGCCAAAGTCATTTGTAACGGTGAAGTAGTAATGACCGTTGGTTCAACTCAGCCAGAGATCAATGTAGATGTTTGGTCTGGAAATCATCCCTTTTATACTGGGACACAAAAGATTATTGATACTGAAGGTCGAGTTGATCGCTTCTTACGTAAATACGGTATGCTCGATGCTAGTAGTGAAGCAGAAGCCGACACTGAAAAATAGCCATTTAAGACTAATATATGTACCCAGTAGTTAATTAGATGTTAATTAATTGCTGGGTTTGTTGTATCTTGAGCAATTTTACTTAGTAAATCAATTTATATTTAATTGGCAAAACCAATGGCAGAAGCATATTTATTAGACAAGCTAAAATCTGTAGAACAAACTTTTCAAGAACTTACTCATCGTTTAGCAGATCCTGATATTGCGACCAATCCCGATGAACTTCAGAAAATAGCCAAAGCCCGTTCCTCTTTAGAAGAAACAGTAATTACTTATCAACAATGGCAAGAGGCAAGCGAAGAATTAGCAGGAGCCAAAGAAATTCTTAAAGAGGCTGACGATGCCGAAATGAAAGAGATGGCTAGTATGGAGATTAGCGAATTAGAAGAGCAGTTAGAACAGCTAGAAACCAAGCTCAAAATTTTATTGCTTCCTAGAGATCCTAACGATGATAAAAATATCATGCTAGAAATTAGAGCAGGAACAGGAGGCGACGAAGCAAGTATCTGGGCAGGAGATTTAGTGCGGATGTACTCGCGTTATGCAGAAAGTCAAAATTGGCAGGTATTTCTTTTGAGTGAGTCGGCAGCAGATATGGGAGGATTCAAAGAAGCCATTCTGGAAGTTACAGGAGACTCCGTGTATAGCAAGCTCAAATTTGAGGCGGGAGTGCATCGTGTACAGCGAGTTCCGCAAACCGAAGCAGGGGGTAGAGTTCATACTTCTACTGCCACAGTAGCAATTATGCCTGAAGTAGATGAAGTAGAGGTAGAAATAGATCCTAAAGATATTGAGCTTAAGACTGCTCGCTCTGGAGGTGCTGGGGGACAAAACGTCAATAAAGTTGAAACAGCAGTAGATTTGATCCACAAGCCCACAGGAATTAGAATTTTTTGTACTGAAGAGCGATCTCAATTGCAAAACCGCGAACGTGCCATGCAAATCCTAAGAGCCAAACTTTATGACATTAAACTAGCAGAACAACAAAAGGAAGTCAGAGGCTTAAGGCAGTCACAGGTTGGAACAGGAGCTAGATCGGAAAAAATCCGTACCTATAACTATAAAGATAATCGCATTACCGATCATCGCCTGGGTAAGAACTTTCCTCTAGCCAATTCTTTAGAGGGTGATATAGATGTTATGATTCAATCCTGTATTTCTCAGGATCAACAAGAGCGCTTGGAGGAATTAGCTCAATCCCCCGATACAGCAGAAACTTTCAACTAAATTATGCTGTGTTTAGGTAGATGATCTGTAGATTCATTAGTTTACAGCTCTTAGCTGCACGGCGCGTAGCGTCGCAGCCTCCCTAGCCCTAAAGGATTAGCTTCGCATTAGGCGAATTGGGCGTAAACCCTGTGCTTTTAGCTAAGAGCTACTATGAAACAGTACAAAGTTAGATTTCACTAGTTGCGTAAGTACTAAAATTCACCAAGAATAACTTTTCACTGGGACATTTTAAAGTTTTTTTATTCATACCAAATGTAAATTAGTAAAACTGGTAGCTAACTAAAAACAACAGAGTCGGATTACGAAGTTAGAGATTCTCTGGAGGATTACTACTCGCTACAAACTTGCTAATAACATTAAAGCAATTAGAGATTCTTAGAATTGAAGAAGTTGTTGCTGAATTTGTAATTAAACTATCAAACTATCTTCATAGGATTATAGGCTAAGTGTATGCTAGAGGCGGCGGCGTTTAAAGCGATCAATCGAACTTTCTAGGGAGCTAATGTAGCTCTCATCATTAAGAGTCTGTTCTGTAAGTCTTCCCGAATCAATCCCAGCTTTGATTAAATCTTCGGCTTTAATACGGTTCCCACGAATAGCGGAGAGCAATGCACTATTGCTCGGAATATCTTGGTCGGTAAATCTGCCTTGATAAGCGGCGCTGACTAAATTTATCGGACTGATTTCTACAATATTGGCTGAGAAAGTGCTACCAACAGCAACTTTATCTGCTTTATCCGCCAAAGCTGCTGTACCCAAATTAGATAATGCTATGGCTGATAGCGTAGCAATTGTTATGAGTTTCATTTGTCTTGCCTTTAATCTATTGATTCTAATAATCAATATCCTGCGCGACGCTTAAGAGCAGTTGATAACCAACTGAAAAGTTACCTTAAATTAGCTTAATCTTTGCTTAAGAATTAGCTGGCTTCTGGCAAAGATGCCGCCACCACTCGATAATGAACGTCTTTTTGTAGTTTGCTCAGGAGCTTTTTAGCTTGAGGATCTGATGAGCCATTTAAAGCGATCGCCGTGCGCCATCTAGTACGCCAATAATCGTCTGACGACAACATAGCAAATAGATCTAAGGCTTGTTGTTTTAAAGGAGTTTCTAGTAAGCGATGTAGGGCTAAAATTCCTGTTTCTTTAGTAGTTTGATCTCTATCTACTATAGCTAAGTTTGCTACCTGGAGTAAAATATCTGGCTGGTTACTGTCTACCAAAATTGAAATTACCGTCTGGCGTACTAACCAGTTATCTGAATTTGTAAATAGTTGTTGTAGAGGCTTGATAGAGCGATCGCCAAATTCAAATAGAGAATTAGCTGCCTCGGCTAAGACATTGGCATCTCGTTCGGTTTGCAATATTTCCTTTAATATCTTGAAAGATTCTTCCGTCGGATGATTACCCAAACCCATCACGGCAATTTTGCGGAGGGCAAAATCTCGATCCTGTAATAATTCTTTCAGTATCTGTATAGCCAGATCAGAATCAGTGGTTGCCAATTCATCTAGAGCCAGTTTGCGTTGATAAATACCCTGATGGCAGAGCTTAAACTTAATTTGTTCTATGCGATCGCTATCCATATATTGCCGTGTCATGATTGCTCGTTATTACAAGAATAAATGAATATGAGCTAGAAAGATTCTATTTTATATTTGATATCCTAAGCTCACCAAAAAGTTCTCTATTTTAGTTATTCTTTCTTCCAGGGTTAAAGTCTTTGATTTAGACGAGGCTAAAGCTAATTTTTGGGCAATAGCAATAAATTCTGACCAACTACGACCAAATTTTTGCTTGCCATAGAGCTTTTGATAAGCAACTTTGGCATTCTTAAGACTTCCGTAATTAGCAATAAAGTATTCCTTATCAAAAATTAGATTTGAGTTTAACTTAGTTTGTTGTTTGCTATCTACAATTGGAGTCTGTTCTAATAGAGTTTGCTTTTTGGAAAGCTCAGATGCAGCGATTAAAGCTGTATTTTTAAAGGCAGTGTCATAAGATTTTGCGCTACTTTTTAATTCATCTCGAATTTGTTTTAATTGATTGAGTACCATGATTTAATATTAATTCCCATTTGATAAACTACGACCAATAGAAGCTTGATCAGTGAGCATTTAAGATTGATCTATTGGATCGAACTCAATATCTAAATTCAATATTTCTTCATCAAAAAATAGTTTTTCTGCTTCCTTAATCAAATATAGTTTGTCGGCGTAAGCAATCTTATTTGCTTTGACACAAATTTCTTTATATTGCTCAATTTTATTAATTACTTCATCTAATTGTAATAAAGCTTGATCTCTCGATTTCTCCGCTTGCTTTGCTTCTTCTACAGCTTTTAGTAAATCTTGCTGATTGATTTGTAATTCTTGTAAGTCTTGAATTGCATGATCTCTTTGTTTAGCAATAGCTAAGTTATCTTGTTTTAGTTTTTTTTGTTGTCTACGATATCTATTTGTCCATCCTTTGTATGCACGGACTCTATTTTTCAGAGTTTTTATTTCCTTTTTAACGTTAAGGGTAGTAACTTCTATTCTACGAATTTCTTCAGTGACATTTTTAGAATTGGACATAACATAGCTGATAAAATTTCTCTGATCCTAATGATATAAAAATCAGACTAAGTATCTCGTGCTAGGGATCACAGTAGTTAAGGAAAAAATAGCCTATAAATATGATGAATATTTTGTAACCATACGAAAAATATAATCGCTAAAGAATTGTCAATCTAACTAAAAATTAACTCATAACAATAAATCGTAAATATTTTAATTGCTATTCTCAATTACTTATGATGCCTTACCGTTTATCCCCAAAAGCCCGCTCAGATATGCGCCGTCTCCTAGCACTACAGACTAAGACTTTAGGGCAAACTTTAAGAGAAGCAGACATAGTATCTTCTTCCCAAATCAAGTCTGCATTACAAACTCAGAATAACCATCCTAATCTACGTATCGGTGAAATTTTGGCACAAAGGGGGTTGATCAAGCTAGAAACTGCTGATTTTTTTGTTCAGGATTGGTCAAAAATAGTGATTCAGCCAGAAAAAGATGCGCTAGGATTTTACCTCCAACAAGCTGGAATTTTGAGTGATGCTCAAATTGAGGTGATTTTATCTGAACAAAGATCTACAGGAGTTCGTTTTGGGACGGTTGCAGTATTTCAGGGATTTCTAAAATCAACAACATTAGATTTTTTTCTCGCTAATTTATTTCCCGAAGAGTTTAGCAAATCTCCATTTATCAACATGTATTAAATAATATTTATTCAGCCAACTAATAGCGAATTACCCGTCTAAATCGCCTTCAAGTACTGTTGTGAGGGCTTTTCCTGTACTTTCTTTAAATTCTTCAATATCAACATGATTGAGAATTGCGATCGCCAAGATCATGCCCAAAGCTTGAATAGTAAATACTAAACCATAAGCTAACAGAGGACTGGTAAAGATTCCCTTCCCAAAATCTAAAACTATGCCTCCCAGTAGAGTGGCGATTCCCCGTGACATTGCCTGAGCCAGTCCCCAAGCCCCAATAAAGGTTCCTGCGGTTTTAGCTGCGGTTAGATCTAACATTAAGCTAATGCCGCCAACTGTAGCAATCCCGGCAGCAATTCCAAACAAGACCATCACTAGTTGGAGTATCTTGGGCTGTTGAGTAAAGCCAGCTAAAGTAATTATACCAAAACATAATGCCACCAGCACGCAACCGATTTTAGTGGTAGTTTTTTTTCCCAAAGCAGGAATAATTAAAAATCCAGTAAAACTATAGCCCAGCAAAATTCCGATGCCCCAAAAAGCATTGAGTTGTGTTGTTTCACCTATACTCATACCAAATACCTCTCCTCCATAAGGTTCAAGTACAGCTTCCTGCATAAATAAACCGATGGTAAGGATAGATAAGAAAGCGAAGAAAATACCAGTCTGACGGCTAGTAGTTAATACTTTGATAGCGCGGCTAAAAGTAATACTGTCTTCTCGATTGGTTTCACTACTGCTGGTAAAACGAGAATATTTTTTTTCAACTCCCCAAGTAGCAATCAGCGCTAAAGCGAAAACTAAAAAAGGAACTAAACCAAATACATTATTAATTGGTGGCTGCAAGATTTCTTGAGGAATATTGCCTGCGGCAATTCCCTCTGCCTCAATAGATTTAAAGACAATACTGCCTGTAACTCCACCAATTACGATTCCGACCATCAACATTGACCAAACGATCGCAATTAATTTGGAACGTGTTTCTTCTTCTGTAATATCTACTAGCAAAGCTGTAAAAGGAGTTGAACTAGAGCTTACTGCTAAACCATAAACTGCCATAATTAAGCACAGCAAAGTACTCCATCCAATAGTCTGACTATTCCATACCCAACCACCACTAATCTCAACTACTGTCCCCAATTGCCAGACAGCTTGTACTGCCAAAAATACAGCTAAACCGAAGATAGCTGTTCCAAGCAATACATAATTGGTGCGGTGTTTGCCAAAAAACTGTTTATGATCCGATAGCTGTCCAAACCATACTCTTGCAGGTGAAACAAATAGGGATGTCGCTAAAATTCCTCCAGTAATAGTTGCAGGAATGCCCAGCTCACTAATCATCACTCGATTTAAGACAGCAAGGGTTAAGACTGCCATTAAACCAAGTCCCATATTGAATAAACCTAAACGAAAGATAGTTGGTAGTCCTATCTGCCTTTTGGGAGGATTTTGAATCGTAGACTCGGGAAAATCTTCAATAGTCATGATTAAAATTGCTGATTTTCTAAATAAATCTCGAAATACGAATATTTTTAGCTATCATTCTTGAGCTTTGTTATTTATCAATAGCAAAATGCGACACCGCAATTCTGAATGTAAATTGAGAAATATAATTTTACTAGTTCAAAAGTTTCTCATCTTAATTAAAAAACAATTGATATCGGATATCAAACGGAAATCAATCCTGAAGTCTTTAATAAACTAACCTTATTTTTTACAGCAAGTTCAATAGATATTGAAAAAGTCTTAAATAAAATTAAAATTGTTGGCTTTTAATTACTTACTCCTTGCCTAATTTCAAAACCGCCATAAATGCTTCTTGAGGAACATCCACCGTACCAATGGCTTTCATTCGTTTTTTGCCTTTAGCTTGTTTTTGCAGTAGTTTTTTCTTACGAGAAATGTCACCACCGTAACATTTAGCCAACACGTCTTTACGCAACGCAGGGATATGTTCGCTGGCGATTACTTTAGCCCCAATAGCAGCCTGAATCGGAACTTTAAACTGATGACGGGGAATCAATTCTTTGAGTTTTTCAGTTAATGCCCGACCAACATAGTAAGCTTTGTCTTTATGCACAATGGTGGAAAGAGCATCCACAGGATCTTTATTGACAAGAATATCGAGCTTAACCAACTGATCCGAGCGATAACCCAGCATTTGATATTCCATGCTAGCATAGCCCTTAGTACGGGATTTCATTTGGTCAAAAAAGTCAGTTACAACTTCTGCTAGAGGTAGCTCATAAATCAGACAGGTACGATTTTGGGTAAAGTATTTCATATCTTTGAATATTCCCCGTCTTGTTTGGCATAAGTCCATCAAAGTGCCGACATAATTTTCGGGGGTAATGATTTCTACTTTAATATAAGGTTCTTCAATCTTTTCCCTTTGTTGCGGGTCGGGTAAAAGACTGGGATTATCAATTTCCATCACTTCCCCCTCTACCGTCGTAACGCGGTAAATAACCGATGGTGCCGTAGTTATAAGTTCAAGATTATATTCACGCTCTAATCTTTCTTGGACAATTTCCATGTGAAGTAGTCCTAAAAACCCACAGCGGAATCCAAACCCCATCGCACTTGATGTCTCAGGCTCATATGAGAGAGCAGCATCGTTAAGCTTAAGTTTGTCTAGAGCTTCTCGAAGATCGGGATATTGATCGGAATCGGTAGGAAACAAGCCACAGAAAACCATTGGCTTAGCTTCAGTATAGCCAGGTAAAGGTTCTGGTGCCGCAGATTCGACTAAAGTTATGGTATCGCCGACACGCGCATCTTCTACAGCTTTGATTGCAGCAGCAAAGTAACCTACTTCTCCTGCATGAAGTTCATCTACTTCGATTTGAGTTGGAGCGAGAACACCTAGCTCATCGATGACATATTCTTTGCCCGATGCCATTAAACGCACATTATCACCCTTTCTTACCTTGCCGTCCATGACACGGAAATAAACCACCACTCCGCGATAGGCATCATAGTAACTATCAAAAATAAGGGCACGTAAAGGCTGATCCACCGTATCTTGAGGAGGAGGAACTTGTTGCACGATCGCCTCTAAAATATCATCAACTCCTAAGCCAACCTTAGCTGAAGCCTGAATGATATCAGTACAGTCTAAACCAACAACATCTTCAATCTCTTGTCCGACACGATCTGGTTCGGCTCCTGGTAAATCAATTTTATTAAGTACGGGGATAATTTCTAAATCGTTTTCTAAAGCAAGATAAACATTAGCCAGGGTTTGTGCCTCAACTCCTTGGGAAGCATCAACAACGAGTAAGGCTCCTTCACAAGCTGCTAAAGAACGAGATACTTCATAAGAAAAATCGACGTGACCAGGAGTATCAATGAGATTTAATACATACTCTTCCCCATCTTTAGCAGTATAATTCATTCTTGCTGCCTGAAGCTTGATTGTGATTCCTCTTTCTCGCTCTAAGTCCATGTTATCGAGGAATTGTTCTTTCATCTGTCTCTGTGCCACGGTGCCAGTATCTTGCAGCATACGATCAGCTAAAGTAGATTTACCATGATCGATGTGAGCAATGATTGAAAAGTTACGAATGCGAGAGACGGGAACGTCAGTCATAAAAGTTTATATGAATTAAAAATCTTAAAAAGTTACCATAAGAGCATTTTTCTTAACATTCAAATCTAGATAAATCTTCAAATGTAGAATGACACTCTTAATTAAACTATTGTAATGTTCATTTTTACCTATTTTTAAATCTATTGCAGATTTTCCTCCTGTTTGTTGATTTTGAACTAGGCTTACTGTCTTTAGTAGGTAAAATGAAATTAGAATCAGTAGCAATAATCTATGAACGACGATCTCCCATCCTCAGAACAGTCATCTTTTTCCTCAAACGAGAACCAGCCTTCCAGTGAAGCCAGAATTACTGACAAAGTGAAGGTATCTATCGACTTGGACTCAGAAGTTTTAGAGCAAATTCAGCATCTTACCAACGATCCTAGTCGAGTCATTGAAACCGCTATCAAACAATGGCTTAAGGGAGAAAGAAACGATGATACAGATTTGACTCGCACTTTTCAGCGTAATCCTCCTGTTCCGCCTCAGGGAGAATGGAACGATTAAAGGGATTAGGCAAATTGAGCATTAAAAAGAAGAATATGCGAAGCAACTACCCTAGATATCTATAGGTTATAGTTTCAAGAGTAATGTCCAATTATTTTGGCTAATTTCTACGAAATCTCATCTACTTGAAATGCTCCCTAGATTTAATTCAAACTTCAATGGTGATACTACTATGTCAGTCAGTGAGATTGGATGGCAGCACTTGGGAGCAGAATTAATTTTTACTCAGGATACTAAGGGTAATTATCTTTCTTTCTGGTGGTCAAAAGCTCAACAGTATGGTTTGGATAATCATCATCAAATCTGGAACCAACAGCAGCCGTCTCAGAAAAAAACAGGAAATCTTTTCACCCCAGTAGATTCTAGCGCCTATCTAGAAAAAATTAGTCGTGTAGTTAAGCGCCGCCTACCCGAGCAATGTTATTGTCTATTTCAATGTGGAACAACTTCTTATGCTTTCGAGTTAATTATTAGCCCGATATTACCCGCTAGAGGTGAAGCGAAAACTGTAATGGTCATTGGACATTTACTGGAAGAAGCGGAAATGTTTTCGTTCACTGAAAATGAAATACCAGCAGCCATCTATAGCTATCAAAAATTATTAAGCCAGGTGGTACAGCAAATTCGACGAAGTTTGGACTTGGGTACTATTTATCAACACACAGTAAATAATACAGGCTCAACTTTTGCTGTCAGTCGCTGCTTAATTCTAGCAAGCTACAACAATATTGCGCGATTATCTGTAGAGGCTGAATATTGTTATGGTAAGTATGATTCCACTACAGAACATCAGATTGATTGGCACAGCGAAGCACACATACAACAAGCACTTGTTTCCAATTATCCTCTTGCTGTAGATTTTATCGAATCAGATTCTTTACAACGCAAATCCGTTTTGCTTATCTCTACTAATTGTCATAGTGATGATAATATCTTGATTTGTTTGCAGCAGTGCGATCGCTATCGTCATTGGACTACAGCAGAAATGGAAATGTTACGAGAGATTGCCGAGCAAGTAGAAGCGGCAGTTTCTTTGGCTAAGCTTTATCGAGAAGTGGAACAGGCAAGTATCCAGGCTGAAGAAGCAAGTCGCCTCAAAAGCGATTTTCTGGCAAATACTTCCCATGAATTACGGACTCCTCTCAACGGCATAATTGGATTTCTTAAATTGCTGCTGGAAGGAATGGCGGATGATCCTGAAGAACAAAGAGAATTTATTGAAGAAGCATATAAATCTTCAATTCACTTGCTTAACCTCATCAATGATATTTTAGATATTGCCAAAATCGAAGCAGGCAAAATGGAATTGGAGTTAACTGAAATTGAATTAGATGAACTTTTCCAAGACGTTGATAATCTGATTCATACTCAAGCAAAACAAAAAGGTCTCAATTTCCAAATTAAATCTCCTGCTACTTTGACTCCAATTACGCTTTACGGTAATTATCAACGTCTACTTCAAGTAATGCTAAATCTGATTGGAAATGGGATCAAATTCACCAAGGAGGGGGGTATTATTGTTAGCGCTGAAGTGAATAATAAAAAAGTTGAATCTCAAGGAATAGAATTTCCTGGAATGGTAAAAATTAGCGTAGCCGATACTGGTATTGGGGTGTCCTTAGAGAAGCAAAACAAGCTATTTGAAAATTTTTATCAAGTTGATGGTTCGCGAACAAAATCCTATGGTGGAACAGGACTAGGTTTAGCTATATCCCAAAAACTCGTTGAGGCAATGGGAGGAACTATTTCTTTTTATAGTATGGGAGAAGGTTTGGGCTCAACCGTTACCTTTACTATCCCCTTGAGTCACCTACCTGTAATCAAAACAGCTCAAAGTGAATGTTAATTGATGATGGAAATCTTTTTACTGTAATGCCTAATTTTGGTGTAATTGTAAAGAATAGTAAAGAAAAGGTAAGACAAATAGAATTAAATCAAGAAATAGGTTGCACCGAACCTGCCATTTGGGGTTACGTAGAGTAGAATTGAGTCGCCAAGCAAAATATTTCTTTGAATACAGCCACCTTCTCATGAAATTTTGAGGATGAAACTGATAGTTAAGTAATAGTTAAAAACTTATGACTAGCAAAGTCTAACTTACTCTCGTAAGTTGTCTATAAAATTTTTGTTTTTAATTAGATCTCTAGCTAAACAGTGATTTTAAAGAGATATCTAAATCCAGCCAATTAAAGTCGTAAAATAATCGGAATTGTTAGCAATATGTTTGATACCTTAAAGGAATTTTTTGGAATTGAAAACGGATACGAAGGCGAAGATGAGGATTATATTGAATACGATCCTGCTCAAGAAGAAATAAATACTCAAGCCTTTGCCAATTCTTCAACATCAAATAATCCACCAGAACTCACTAAAGTATCTTCCCTCAGCAACCAGAAAACTAACCGTAAACAAGAAATGAAACTAAACAATGTAATTGGAATGCCAGGATTAGCCAACGGTAATTCTGAAGTGGTAGTAATTGAGCCTCACTCTTTTGAAGAAATGCCTCAAGTTATTCTTGCTTTACGCGAACGCAAGTCAGTGGTGCTAAATCTGAATATCATGAACCCCGAAGAAGCTCAAAGAGCGGTTGATTTTATCGCTGGCGGAACCTATGCTATGGATGGTCATCAAGAACGAGTTGGGGAGAGTATCTTTTTGTTCACACCCAGTTCAGTCAAAGTAAGCAGCTTGACTGGAATTCTGAAAGACGTACACACTCCAGAACCCCATGTGCGCCGCTCGACACCAGCACCTGATGCTTGGGGACAGCAACCCAATATTGCTGCTCAGTAAGTTTGATCAATCAGTTGTATTATTAGGTTATGAAATCTAATAGTATTTGTCTCAGTATCATTGGTGGCGGGGTAATGGCAGAAGCTATATTATCCCGCCTTTTGGTGCAACAAGTTTTTTTAGCTAACACCATACTAGTTAGTGAACCTAGAGCAGAAAGAAGAGATTTTTTAACCCAAAAATATCAGGTCAAGGTCACGGATAATAACCAAGCGGCAATATCTGCTGCGGAAATACTCTTATTAGCCGTCAAACCCCAGGTATTTAATCTAGTAGTCGCTAAAATTACTCCCAATCCCAACAGTACCATCATTTCAATTTTGGCAGGAGTAACAATCGATAAATTAGAACAGGCTTTTCCAGGTCAACCTATCATTCGCGTCATGCCCAATACTCCTGCTACAGTTGGGGCAGGCATGACAGCGCTCGCTCTGGGAATCCATGCCAAACAAGAGCATCTTGAGCAAGCAAAAAAAATCTTTAATGCGGTAGGAGAAGTGGTTGAAGTTCCCGAATCGTCGATGGACGCGGTTACAGGTTTGTCAGGTTCGGGTCCCGCTTTTGTAGCATTGGCAATTGAGGCTTTAGCAGATGGTGGCGTAGCTTCAGGATTACCTAGAGCGATCGCTCTCCAGTTGGCAACGCAAACGGTACTAGGCACAGCAACTCTTGTCAAAGAAACTCAAATGCACCCAGGAGTTCTAAAAGACCAGGTAACAAGTCCTGGAGGAACTACAATTGCAGGAGTAGCTAAATTAGAAAGTGCAGGTTTTCGTTCAGCGTTAATTGAAGCGGTTAGGACTGCAACTCAAAGATCTAAAGAATTGGGAAAATAGTAATTTACATCAAGCCTAACTTCAATTGTTGTTTCAATTTTGCTCAATATAAGAAGTGTTAATCTGGAAAAGAATTACAATCATTAAAATCAGTAGCTATGCCTACGCTAGTTTGTTTGGGAGATAGTATTACTGCCCAGCAAAAAGATCGAGAAGGCGTTTTGAAGCTTACTCCTCGATTACAACAGAGTTTGCCTAATTGGAAGGTTATTAATTCTGGTGTTCCAGGAGATAATACAAAAAATGCCTTAAATAGACTGCAAACTGATGTTTTAGATTATTGCCCTGATTTGGTTACCGTGTTACTTGGTACAGCTGATGCTAGTAAGAACAAAGGTACTAAGATTCAAGAATATGAAGATAATTTAACTTCAATTGTCAAGCAAATTACACCACAGAAAACGCTTTTAATTACTTCTCCTCCAATTGACCAGGCTAGTTTAGTAGAAAGAAGAATAGCTTTTTCCCAAGCCAATTTTGTGACGATGCAGACTTTAGAAAAATACGTACAAGTTGCTCTTAAGGTTGCTCACTCTACAGGAAGTCATTGGCTTGATCTATGGTCAAACATGCGATCGCAACTTAATTACTTAGAATTTCTCAAAGTTCAAGATGGCGTACACTTTAATCAGCAAGGTTATGAATTTTTCGCTCCGATGTTGTCTCGTAAGATTCGGTCTATAGAAAATTTAGATTAGGTTCGCGATTAAAAACTAAGAAAATATAAGTTGGCGGCTAGAGATTGAACATGACTATAAGTGAAACCAAATTAAATTCTTTGTCTGAACCCCCAGGAGAAAACGGTCTACCTTTTATTGGAGAAACGATCGCCTTTTTTACTGATCCAAATTTTAATCAAAAACGCCAAGCCAAATATGGCAAAGTATATAAAACTAATATCTTGGGTAGTCCTAATGTGATCATGATTGGCTCAGAAGCTAATACTTTTTTATTTCGCAACGAAAATAAGTATGTAGTTTCCACTTGGCCCAAAACTACGAGAATTTTGTTAGGACAAAAATCTCTGGCAGTAAACAACGGTAGTTTTCATACTTCCCGTCGCCAGCTTATGTATCAGGCATTTCAGCCGAGGGCTTTGGCTAGCTATATTCCCACAATGGAACAGATTACCGATGAGTACCAAGCCAAAGTTGACATCTTTGTCCACTTTGGCTTGGTACCCAGAGTTACGGGATTATACTTTTGATATTGCCAGCAATTTATTTGTCAGTACTGATGGCGGTTCGCAAACTTCTCTGGGACATTATTTTGAGGATTGGTGCAAAGGTTTGTTTACAATTCCTATATCTTTACCCTGGACAAGATTTGGTAAGGCATTAAAGGCACGTCGCAAGTTACTGGAAAATCTAGAACAAATTATCCTAAAACGCCAACAAGCTGATAATCCTGGTTCGGATGCTCTAGGATTGCTAATTCAAGCAGAAGATGAAGAGGGCAATAGTCTTAGTTTAGAAGAATTGAAAGATCAGGTCTTGCTATTGCTGTTTGCGGGACACGAAACTTTAACTAGTGCGGTTACATCTTTTTGTTTGCTAACTGCACAGCATCCAGATGTAATGCAGCGATTAAGGGAAGAACAGAAGCGCTTAAATGTTATGGGGACTCCTACTCTAGAAGATCTCAAAGCTATGACCTATTTAGAACAGGTATTACAAGAAGTCATGCGGTTGATTCCTCCTGTAGGCGGCGGATTTAGAAAAGTAATAAAACCCTTCGAGTTTGCTGGTTATCGCATACCTCAAGGCTGGACTGTTCAATATCAAATAGCTCAAACCCATCAAGAACAAGAGCTTTACCCTTCAGGTGATCGCTTTGATCCTGAGCGGTTTGCCCCAGAAAATTCAGTAGATAAGCAAGCAAGTTTTGGCTATATTCCCTTTGGTGGGGGTTTGAGAGAATGCTTAGGTAAAGAATTTGCTCGCCTAGAGATGCGTTTGTTTGCCTCAAAGCTATTACGAGATTATCAGTGGGAACTTGTGCCTGGACAAGACTTAAATTTAGTAAGCCTACCGAGTCCCCATCCTCGCGACGGTTTAAAGGTTAACTTTGTTCGTCTTCGGTGATATATTTTATGCTAAATAAATGAAGCAAAAATTACAGCAAGGTCAAGTTGTCGAACTAGAAATAACTGACCTCAATACTAGTGGTGAAGGAGTAGGCAGATATCAAGGGCAGGTGGTATTTGTTCCAGATACCGTCACAGGCGATCGCTTAACGGCAAAAATAATTCAGTCAAAAGTCAAATTTGCACGGGGAAAAATCGAAAAGATATTAACTCCCTCAGCTTATCGTATTCGTCCTAGCTGTATTGTGGCGGATAAATGTGGAGGTTGTCAGTGGCAGCATATTGACCCCAGTTACCAAAGAGAAGCTAAACGCCAGCAGGTAATTCAAGCTTTACAACGTATTGGAGGGTTTGAAGATGTTGAGGTACAGCCAATTTTACACGCAGCTAATTCGCTTAACTATCGCAACAAGTCAACATATCCTCTAGCCAGATCTAATACAGGACAAGTACAGGCGGGATATTATCGCCAGGGTAGCCATAAGTTAGTAAACCTTAATCAATGTCCTGTGCAAGACGAACGGTTAAATCCCTTGTTAAAAGAAGTTAAGCAGGATATTCAGCAACGAGGCTGGTCAATTTATAACGAAAGCACTGTTCAAGGCAAATTAAGGCATCTTTCTCTCAGAATTGGTAAAAATACAGGGGAAATGCTGCTAACCTTAATTAGCACCAACCAAAATCTGTCAGGTATTGAAGAGCAAGCAAAGTCTTGGTTAGATAGATACCCTGGACTAGTGGGAGTTTGTTTAAATATTAATCGCGATCGCACTAACGCTATTTTAGGTAAAGAAACCTATACTATTGTCGGTAAGCCTTACTTAAGAGAGATCTTTGCGGGGATCGAGCTACACATTACAGCAGATACTTTTTTTCAAATTAATACGGGGACTGCCGAATTATTATTTCAGGAGATCGTCAAACAACTTGATCTTACAGGGAATGAAAAGATCATTGACGCCTACTGTGGGATTGGTACCTTTTCTCTCCCTCTGGCACGAAAGGTAAAGCAAGTTTGGGGGATCGAAGTTCACCCTGCATCAATTCAGCAGGCTAAAAATAATGCAAGTCTAAATCAGATTCATAACGTGGCTTTTTACGCAGGGAAAGTTAAGCACTTCCTTCAGCAAATTGGCGAAACACCAGATATATTAGTACTTGATCCCCCACGTAAAGGCTGTGAGACCGAAGTAATTTCAAGCATCATGAAACTTCAACCATCTCGTATCGTATATATTAGTTGCAAACCTCCAACATTGTCTAGAGATCTCAAGTTATTGTGTCAATCAGATCTGTATCAGCTTGAATTTATTCAACCAGCTGATTTCTTTCCTCAAACAACTCATGTCGAGTGCTGTGCCATCTTGAATAAGCGATAATATGATGTTTGGAGCTATGGGGATTTGTCAAAATTAGTATAATACGTAATATAATTGGATTTAGATATATAAAGTTTTTTCCAAACCTTGAAGAAGATGATTATGATTTTAGCTGTTAAATTAATCAATAAATTTACTAAATCATCCTTGTGATGAGGTTGTTTCCACTAGAAATTTTGGCTATTAAAAAATTATATGAACATATTGGTTCCACCTAGCGAGCACAAATAAGCCACCCTAGCTGCGATACACAATAAGTAACTCTGTGAAACTCTGATACAGTTACTACGTTCTAACAGCATAAATCCTAAAGTTTAACTTAGAGGTATAAATTAGTGATTGCAATCCCTATTCCTTGGAATAGAAGTAAGTGGAGCACGATGAGCTTTACTTCAACACTCTATCTCTGTCCCGTTCTCGATTTACTTTTGGTAAACGTCCCTCCAGAATGGCGAGCAGAAGTAAGACTAGGATTACAAGAAGCATTAGTAAATGCTGCCAAACACGGTAATAAACTAGATCCCACAAAAATTATTATGGTTAAATTTACGATTACCAGCAGAGAGTACTCCTGGGTGATTGTAGACCAGGGAAAAGGATTTGCAGAGGGGTGTATGTGCCTCCGCAGTCGTCATATTCAGGCTCAAAGATTGCCAACTGAAGAAGCCGAAAACGGGCGGGGATTTTCTATTTTGCACGAAATCTTTGATGACGTACATTGGAATAGAGATGGAACTCAGTTGACTTTATCCAAAATAGTCTCAAGTAATAGAGAAAAGCAACCTTCAATTTGTTAAAATTTTGCCTTCTAGAGTTAATTTTGAGCAAAGTTTGATATACTGATTAAGCATCACATGGGGCGACATAGCCAAGTGGTAAGGCCGTGGATTGCAAATCCATTATCCCCCAGTTCGAATCTGGGTGTCGCCTCTAATTTTTTTGGTTACTTAAACCGCATTTTTTTATCATAACTTTTCCAACGCAGATATGAAGTTACAGCGTTCTTGGGATATCCAAACTAGTAAAGCGCTGATTCCTATACAACCCTTCAAGCTTGAGTGCAGTATTTAAGTAGAATGATTTAAAATGGATTTCCTTGAAATAATTTATGGCTAGCTATCTATTTACTTTGGCGATAGCACAGATAAATTAGCTTAGTGCTTAACAAGTAAATTACATAAAGTCGAAGGAATTAACAACAAAATTAAGTTGATTATAAAGACATGGCTATGGCTTTAGGAATTTTGACAACTTTTTTAGCAAGAGATGTTTTTGACTTGGCTTTTTCCAGTTAGTTTGACATCATAAGTGCGGTAGAATCATTTTGTCTTACTTTCAATTTATAATTTAACTTCACATTTTTACTGACGGCAATTGACAAATGATAAATAACAGAAGACAAATAATAAATAGCAATTAAATTTTTTAAATTTTTTAACTTCATTTCTACTAAGCTATAGTCATGACTTCTGAAAATACAGCTAAATCTTGCCAAAAATCTCAACCTAATCCTACTGTAAATTCTAGTATTGTTCATAAACCATTTGCGACGGGAACAATTAATATTTTCAATCCCTATCGAAACAAATCTAATCCATCTAATACACAGCCAAACACGCCTAAGTTATTTACAAATACACAGTTAGAAAATCCACCTGAATTAGAAACTGAATCAAGCGCTGAGTTTACACAACCTGATTTCAGATATCGCCAGCGAGATTGGTGCAATACATTATTCAATCCTTGGAGTATGAGCGCGATCGCAATGATCTTGTTAGCTAATTTGATCTCTGGAGCGGTAATTTGGCGTAATTATCGCTGGGTAAGTAAAGAGAAAATAGTTCAACCACTTGCTAATGTGAATTATGCCAATTTAGAAAGCGCAGAATTTGTGCCGCTCAATCTTAGCACTCTTAGTATTTTGGATACTTCAGAAGACACAGTAAGCGTGAAAGCAACGATTATTGAGCCGATTTCCCCTGCATTAGCTCCTATTAATAATACTGTGGCATTATCTGGCATCAATTCACCATATCATTATGTTTTAAGTGAATATACAGGCGATCGTTCTTTAGCTTTGGCACGACAAAAAGTTAAACAGGTTTCCCTAGTTAATTTTCCCCAAGGAGTATTTATCTATTTAGGAGCCTTTACTGAGCGAGAACAGGCAGAAAAGTTTATATTCCAGTTGAAACAAGAAAATTTCACTGCTCAGATTTATCCTCTTAATTAATTTTGTCCATAGCAATTTAAGGGCTCTTCATTTTCGTTTACTTGGTTATTTAGTTGCTCTTTGGTTAATAGCAATAAATTATATTGATGCTTTAAATAGTGTTTTAACTCATCTATATTAACATCAGAAGTAGCTTGCATTTTTATCACAAACTGATAGTTAGATTTTGCTTCAACAGATATAATCTCAATTTTTTGTGACTTATATTTAAGCTGTAGCTCTTCAAAAGCCTTAACTAAAACTGACCAATCAATGGCTTGATCAAATCTTATTTTAATTGAACCTATCAAATCTTGAAGTGTTGATTGAAACTCATTGAAACTAAGACTTTCTGCTCTATGAGACGGTACCCGATTTTTCTGACCATATTCCAAATATAAATATTTACAAATAACTTGCTCGAAATGAGTCTGAGAGTTGATTTGAAAATTCTTGAGACAAGCTCCAGTTAACTGGCATTGGTTAAAATTAGCACTCCATGCCTGAGCCTGCATCAAATTTGCTTCAGTTAGATTTGCTTTGGTAAAATTTGCTTGATTTAGATCTGCTTTAGTTAGATTTGTCTTAGTTAGACAGGCAGCCATCAGATTTGCCCTGGCTAAGCAAGCTTCTGTCAGATCAGATTTACTTAAATTTGTTTCCCTGAGATTGGCTTCGGTTAAAATCGCTTCCGTCAAATCTACTTGAATTAGACTAGCTCTTTGGAGTGTAGCTTTACTTAAATTAGCTTCATTCAGATTTGACTGCTCGAAATGTGCCCTGGTTAAATTGGCATGAGTCAAATTAGCTTGGGTCAAATTAGCATGATTGAAATTGGCACCATCAAGTTCTGCTAATTGAAAATTAGCATGAGTCAAATTAGCTCCCAAAAAGTTAGCTCCATTTAGGTTTGCCTGCTTAAAGCTTGCTCCTGATAGTTCAGCGGCACTAAAGTCCACTACTCTTAAGTCGGCACCTGCTAAATTAGCCAAACTTAAGTTAGCTCCAATTAATTCTGCACCTCGGTAGTTAACTCTAATTAAAATTGCTCCCGTTAAGTTAACCCCACTAAGACTGGCTCCACTCAGATTGGCTTCGGTTAAATTAGCTCCCGTTAAATCAGCACCGTCAAAGTTGGCTCCACAAAAATTAGATTTAACTAATTTTGCTCCTGCCAAGTTTACTCCTGTAAAATCAACTCCTAGTAAAATCTCGTTACTCAAATTGATTCCTCGAAGATCCAACGGGTGATGAGAGTAATTTGCTTTCCATTTATTCCAATATTCCACACCTCGTTTCAGTGCAGCAAAGCATTTTCTATCAACCATTTGGTACTCTTAATCTATAACTAGAAGTTTTATTTTTAGCCTTAAATTATATCTACGACTTTAATGGAATAAGTAATTAATACCGATTCATTTAGGCTTTGTTTCGCTAGGAGAATAATCATTGTTTATATTTGCTCACAGTACGCTTTATTAGAAGATCGACAGTACACTGGGAGAATATGTCACACTAGAGACGTGAAGAGCAATATCACTCTCTTATTAAACAATTTGTGGTGGACTTAGTATCCTGGAGTCTGCCAAACCTAAATACTCTTTTGTAAACGATTAAAGGATATACAAGTCATGGGATTATTTGATCGCCTTAGCAGAGTTGTTCGAGCCAATATTAATGATCTAGTCAGCAAAGCTGAAGATCCAGAGAAAGTCTTAGAACAAGCTGTAGTGGATATGCAGGAAGATTTAGTGCAGCTACGTCAAGCTGTTGCTAGGTCGATTGCGACTCAGAAACGCACTGAACAGCAATATAATAAAAATCAATCTGAAGCTAATACCTGGCAGCAAAGAGCACAATTAGCACTATCTAAAGGTGATGAAAACTTAGCTCGTGAAGCATTAGTCCGCAAGAAATCATATAGTGATACTGCTAACAGTCTTAAAACACAGTTAGACCAGCAAACTAACCAAGTGAATACCCTCAAGCGCAACTTGATTGCTCTCGAAAGTAAGATCTCCGAAGCAAAAACTAAAAAAGATATGTTGCGTGCCAGAGCCAACGCGGCTAAAGCCAATAAGCAGCTACAGGATTCCATGAATAATTTGGGTACCAGTAGTGCGATGGGTGCTTTTGAGCGTATGGAAGATAAGGTAATGCAGCTGGAAGCAGAGTCAGAAAGCGCAGCCGAATTAGGTGGTACTGGAATAGAGCAACAATTCGCCGCATTAGAGGCTGGTAGTGGCGTTGATGATGAACTGGCAGCAATGAAAGCTCAAATAGCTGGTACGAGCGCGGCAACTCCAAAACTAGAAGCAGCAGAAACCGCTGCACCTCAAGATGCAGTGATTGACGCCGAATTAGATGAATTACGCTCTCAGCTTGATAAGTAATTTTAGGAGAATAGTCACCAGAAATTAGAGGGATCAAGGGAATGAATTATTAGGCGTAATTTAGACACCAAACTCTGAGAAGTTTCTGATACTAAATCCTATTCTTCAAGATTACTTTTAATTGTCCTAAATCCCCACCTCCCTAAGTCCCTCCTTGTAGGAGGGACTTCATTTTCTCTCCTTTTAGGAGGTAATGAGGAAGGTTAGGACTCAAAGAAATTGGATCATGCCTTTTATCAAGCTAATTTGGCATGGCTTATCAAATCTAAGTTTAAATGTGGATAGCGGGTAGCAATTACCCGCTATTTTTTATTTTTACTTGAGTTGTGAACCCACATTTTTAGAGTTTTTTCTTGGCTTGAGAGTTCTTTTGACTGTTGTTGTGCTTAACTTTCTCATAACAAGCTTGAGCTGCTTCTGGTTTGCCCTGCTTTTCAAACAATTTACCCAAAATTAAATAGGCGCGATTAAAATTCGGTTTGAGCTGAACTGTCCGACGTAAACAGGCGATCGCTTTATCGACTTCCTGTTGTTGCAATAGCTTTCGGGCGAGATTAAAGTGATCTTCAGGCTTTACTGCCTCAGGTTCTAAGGAAAAAGCTTTATACCAACATAGATTTGACTGTAATTCTTTTTCTGTCTTGCTATAAACTCGCGCTAAATTACGATAAGTTTTACATAAGTTAGGGTCGAGTTCCACTGCTTCTTGGTAACAGCTAATTGCTCGTGTCCACTGTTGCTTTTGAGCATATAAACTACCTAAATTATTCCAAGAAATAGCTGAAGTAGGCTGTTTTGTCGGAGACTTTTGTTTAGTTGCTAATCCCCCCTTTGCTTCAGGTAGCAGTTTAGCTGCGGAACTATTATTGACAGCTAAATCAGCAGTTCCAGCTGAAGATTGACTAAATTTTCCTGATTTACGTGCTGATTTGTTTGGTAGTACGGCAGAACTTAGTGCCGATTTAATCAGCAGATCAGACTGTACATTTAAGTCCGCTGCATTCTGAGACTTAGACTTAGACTTAGAACGAGACAATAAATTTTTAATGGGTTTATTTTGATCCGATGAGTCTGAGAATTCTAAGTCATCGTTGGATAAAGAAATTAGCCTCTGATAATAGACTACTGCTTGTTGCCATTCTTCCAGCTCTTCAAATATCTTGACTAACTGAGCTAGCTCAGCTTCTGCACGAGGGTTTAGCTTAACCCCATGAGTGTAGAAAATACTGGCTTCTTTTACTCTTCCTTGTTGATAAAGTTCCTTGCCAAAACTAAAATATTCTTCAGCAGTAAGTCTTTCAGGTTCTAGATCAACTGCGCGACAGAAACATTCTAAGGCTTGGTCGCTATCTCCTAACTCTTCCCAAATCTGAGCTAGACTACGATATGCACCAGCTAAACAGGGATCGAGAATTACTGCCTGTTGAAAATAATCTAGAGCCTGGCGCCAATTTTTTTGTTCAGCATAAAAGCTACCCAAATTAGCGTATATAGGTGCAGAATCAGGATTAATTGCTAGTGCTTTGGCATATACTCCCAAAGCCTCGGCTTTTTTCCCTTGGACTTTCAAAACATTGCCTAATATTTTGTAGGCATTGGCATTTTGAGCATCATTTTCCAACGCATTTTTACAGGCAACGATCGCCTGCTGCCAATTATGTTCCTGAAAATAAATCCAGGCTTGTTCGGCATAAATACGAGCAACGGCTTCTTTTTGCTGGGTAGTTGGTCGATCCAATTTTTGAGCTGATTGAACCAGTGCTAAAGATTTAGGAGAGTGATGAAATTTAGATTCCGATTTTTTATCTAGGGGGATTAGGGTTGAGGACTGGCGATTAATGCTCATCTAAGAACCATGAAGTTGACGATTCGATGTGGAGTAAAGTAGAAAGCTCAGGTGAATCTGAGACAGCTTATAAAAGTATGGAGCTATGAAAAACTATAGATTGCGATGATCGATGGTCAATCTTACCTCATGTAATTTGAGATTGCCATACTATTAATTTATTACCTATACAAAAATTAAACTTTCTCTCTACAGATGCAACTTGCCAGACGCTTGCAATCTCTCAAACACAATGTCTTTGCCGATATGGATCGCGCCAAGCACCAAGCCAAACTCTCAGGAAAAAATATTATTGACTTATCTTTAGGTTCGTCAGATTTACCTGTGGAACCCAAAACAATTGGGGTCATAGCAACTGCTTTACATGATCCTGCCACTCATGGCTATTTGCTTCATGGTGGAACCAAAGATTTTCGAGTTGCAGCAGCGGACTGGTACACCAAAAAATTTAAGATTCCAGTCGATCCTGAAACTGAAGTATTACAGTTAATTGGCTCACAAGAAGGTACCGCACATCTACCCCTAGCGATTCTGAATCCTGGGGACATCGCTTTACTTTTAGATCCTGGTTATCCTTCCCATGCAGGAGGGGTTTATTTGGCGGGAGGCTCGATTTATCCGATGCCACTGCGAGCTAAAAACAGTTTTTTGCCTGTATTTGATGATATACCGCAAAGTATCATAGCCAAGTCTAAAATGATGGTATTGAGTTATCCTCATAATCCGACAACCGCGATCGCTCCTCCAGCTTTTTTTAAACAGGCTGTCAACTTTTGCCAACAACATAGTTTAGTCTTGGTTCATGATTTTCCTTATGTTGATTTAGTCTTTAGCGAACAATCAGATATTGCGCCCTCAATTTTACAAGCCGATCCCCAAAAAACCTGTAGCATTGAATTTTTCACCTTATCTAAATCCTATAATATGGGAGGCTTTCGCGTCGGTTATGCGATCGGTAACAGTTCCTTGATCAAAGCCTTACGACAGATTAAAGCCGTGGTCGATTTTAACCAATATCGGGGAATTTTAGATGGTGCGATCGCCGCCCTCGCTAGTGAGCCAGAATTAGTTAATAAGACTGTTGGCATTTTTAAACAGCGACGAGATGTTTTTGTTGAGGCTCTTCATGAAATTGGTTGGCAGGTAGCTAATCCTCCAGCAACAATGTATATTTGGGCAAAACTACCTGAACCCTGGCAAAACAACTCTGTTGACTTTTGTACTAAATTAGTCGCTCAAACAGGCGTTGCAGCGTCTCCTGGAGCAGGATTTGGTCAGGCAGGAGAAGGCTATGTTCGTTTTGCTTTGGTTAAAGATCCAGAAACTCTCCGCCAAGCAGCTAGCAAAATTCAAGAATTTCTCCAAATAAATCACCGCATTTAGCGCAAAATGCCTATATTTTATTAGAGCTTAGAGTGATTAGAACCAGTTGACTGTCTTAATAAGAGCTGTAGTTAATAATTAAAATAGTCGGTGAAGTAACTGTAGATAAAATTAGGTTAGATGCTCTTAATGTTTAGTTAATCTACCAATCATCTTCATAATCTTCTATATTTGGTCTACCGTGATGATCTTGACTGATTTCTGGTAATTCTGATATTTCTGCATCCTCAGAAAATTGCTGCTGCATATTATCCATTTGAACTACTTCGCCTTCGAAACTTTGAGTTAAGTTATCTATTGCTTTTTGCAAGTCATCGTCAGCATCATCTGGGCTCAAATCTGATTCAGCAATAGTTTGAGTAATTATTGTGTCTTCAGCTGCGATCGCACTTGTGGGCAAGCCAGGAGTATCTGGCTTCACTATAGTCTGAGCCTGATGATGTCCAAACTGAGGATTATGACTAGCTGTAGTGGGGTTTACTCGCTCCTGAGGCGGGGGGAAAGTTTGCTTTATTTGGTTTTGACCTGGTAAGCTTTCAGGCTTAATTGCTTCATTGGTTACTGTTAAAGGAGTCATTTGAGGAGACAGAGCAGTTGCAGTGGGGGGAGTTTCTACTCTGGTTTGGACAGCTTCCGTAGTGGATTGTTTAATTGATGTAACTGAGTTCTTGGCTGTATTATTAGCTAAATGCTGTTTAGCATTGGCAACTTCGAGTTGAACTCTAACCTTGCCCTGGCATACCTGAGCAAAAGCAGCTTCAATATTGGGAACCTTGCCCTGGTTGAGTTTTTGGAGTCTAGCAGAACTGATGCCAACGATCGCACTTATCCCATCAAAGCTCACCAAATGGCACTGCTGTTTAACTAATGCTTGAGTTGTCGGAGGCTGTAAACAACTAATAACCTTACTCCATATTTCTTGATTGTCAACGGGAGCCTGAGTTGGTCTGGGAGCAACAGGTTTGACATTCGATTGGGGTGTTGCAACGGGATTTAATTGATTAGGTTCAGCTTTCGCCACCCCAATTTCACCCTCAGAGTAATTCTTTTGCTCAACAGGATGCGGAGTAGTTGCGGCGGCTGGTTTAGACTCAGGTTCTTGAGGTGCTTGGGTAATGTTTGTCTCATGAGAAACCTGATCAATTGACGCAGTAGGTGGAGCCGTTACTTTAGTTGCAGAGGAAGATAGCTGAGCATTAGCTAATGACTGAGATTTACTAGGAGTCGAAGGGGAACTTACGACAGTTGCAGTTTGATTGGCGATCTCCGTATTAATTTGGGGCAATAGTCCCAGTAAAGTAACCTCAAGCCAAAGACGAGGCTGGGTAGTTTGCTTCAATTGAGTTTCTGCTGACTTCAAATGCTGCTGTCCGCGCAAAATAAATGACGTATCCCAATTTTTAGCCTCAGCAGATAACTGTTGCCAGCAGGTTTCAGTCACGGTTGTCATTTCTGAACGCTGAGGAGCAGTTTTAGCAATGAGTAAATTGAGATAAAAACTAGCTAAATTCTGCAAAACAACCAAAGGTTCCTTGCCTCGATCCAAAAGGCTACGACACTGTTCTAAAACTGCTAGGGAATTATTGTTATTGATTGCCTGGAGTAAAATTAACAAATCTTGTTCAGGTACTGCCCCGACCAGATCCCAGACTTTGGGGACGGAGATAGTTTCTGGCAACAAACTCAGCTGATCCAGTAGGCTTTCAGCATCTCGTAAACCACCGTTAGCAATTTGGGCTATTAAGGTCAGAGCATCATCGGCGATCGCAATCTTTTCCCTATCGGCAATATACCTTAAGTGAGACGTCATTTCAGTTAGAGGAATTCTTCGATAATCAAAGCGCTGACAGCGAGAAATAATTGTCGAAAGAACTCTTTGGGGATCAGTCGTAGCGAGGATAAAAACAACTTGGGGTGGTGGTTCTTCTAGAGTCTTCAGTAACGCGTTAAAGGCTGCTGTACTGAGCATATGACACTCGTCGATTGCATAAATCTTGTACCGACATTGCACAGGAGCAAATCGAGAGCGCTCAATAATCTCACGAATGTTATCAACTCCAGTATTACTGGCAGCATCAATTTCCATCACGTCGAGAGCCGAACCTCTGGCGATCGCCAAACAAGCCTCACATTGACCACAAGGATCGGGAGTTGGCTGGTTACTATCTAGGCAGTTTAAAGATTTTGCTAAAATTCTGGCACTAGAAGTTTTACCCGTTCCTCTAGGACCAGTAAAAAGATAAGCAGGAGCAATTCGAGCTTGTTTTATAGCATTGCTCAAGGTTAAAGTAATCGTTTCCTGACCAACGAGATCGGCAAAAGTTTGTGGTCGATACTTGTGATGAAGTGGTTCGTAAGGCATAGTTAATGTGGATTTTTAATTTTCCACTAGTTAGTAGAAAATTATCCCTGTACAATTGAGCAATATTTGATCACAGTTTTCTCAGACTTTGAGCCTGGGCTAGTCTGCCATCTAAGTACTTTTTATCAAGGCTTTGGGCATGGCTATTATGCTGTTTCCTGCATTGCAGGGTTCAAGGTCTAACACATCTACTGTGACAGTTCGTGAACCTAATCTTGTCTCAAAATGACAGGATAAAAGTTCACTGCGTGAAATTAGTTTAGCTTCACTCGTAAAATCAGTATATTTGATCTAAGGTAATGAGTCATACCATTGGGCAAGCCAAGGAAGATAATCAACAGTCAAACTTTAACTCATCTCAGGCTCATCAAGACTCACCGCAGCCTGAATCAAGACCTCTAAAGTCGAATCCGTCATTATCAGATGCTGACTATGAATTTTTATTCAACCAACTTTTAGAAGGGATGGCTCATGGTTGGCACGACCGCAGAATTGTTAAATTTTTTAAACAGCTGGGTGATCGCGGGAGACAAGCTGATTGGGTTGCCTGGTTAGACCGTGTCCGTCCCAAACTTTTGAGGTTACCCATTCAGTCCCAACGTCAGCGGGGAACGATCATGATCCGTTTGGGGGAACTAACGCAATCTGCTCCCGAAGTTAATCAGATTGGAGCGGCTTCTCTTAAAATCGGCAAGGAATTATTGTTTGGGAATACACAATCGGCAATCTGGGAATATGACGGTCCTGATCTTGTGGTAGAAGCGGTAGCGGCTCCTCTAGAAACAGAGCAAGAACTGTCTGACAGGTTACCAATTGACTTTGTGGCATTCAGTTCTGACATCGTCAATGAAACCCAACCCAATTTGGCATCAGCTACCGTGTCAAAATCTACAGAGATTAATTCAGAATTACCAGTTAAGCCACCTGTTACCGATGCGCTGGAGTCTTTATCTGAAGCAGAATCAAACCAAATTGTGGCAGCAGAAAGGGATTTGTTTTCGGAAACGGAATCTGAAACAGCTGAATTACTGCTTAAAACTGACCCAGATTCTTCTAATTTACCTGAAATTAACAACTACAGTGAAAAATTCGAGTTTGAACTTGAAGAACATCAACCCGATCAAGTAACAACTGGTTTGACTGAATCCAAGAGTTTAGAGCTTACTAAGCCAGTTGATCATTCAGAGCATTCTCAGGCTAAATCAGAACCAGAGTCTTACGTTGACAACCAAAAATCCCAATTAGCAAATGCGATTGAAACTTGGGATCGTCAGTCGTCAAATCAATCATCATCGATCAATGACCCAGAACTTGATCCAGTAGCGATTGACATGCAGCAGGTCATGCATCTCATTCAGGAGGATGATGAACTAGCGCAGCAGATATCCGCCAAGCTCAACTCTTCTCTAGCACCAACTTCAAGAACTGAAGTTGTAAATCAGATAGGCATTGAACCCGAAGATGGACTCGATAAATCCAGTATAGAGTTAGTTGAAAGTTGGTTTAACTTAGGTTTAAAACATGTCAGTGCTGGGGAGTTCGATAAAGCGATCGCTTCCTGGGAAAAAGCGTTAAAAATTAATCCTAATTTATCAGAGGCATGGCATAACCGCGGCAGCGCATTAGGACGCTTAGGTAGTTACGAAGCGGCAGTAGAATCTTTTCAAAATGCCTTAGATATCGATCCGCACAACTATCAAGCCTGGAATGACCGCGCCCACGCTTTGTATCAACTCCAGAATTGGACAGAAGCAGTCAGTAGTTGGGGCAATGCCATTAAAATTATGCCTGGCAATCATTTGTTTTGGTACAATCGCGGCTGTGCTTTAGAACAGTTAGAAAAATGGCAGGATGCGATCGCAAGTTATGAAAAGGTTCTAGAGATTAAGCCAGATTTTCAGCCAGGACGCTCAAGATATATTAACCTAGTAGCAGATAATTCTCGCCCAAATTAGCTAAGATGACGGTAACCGAGATATCGTGTAAACTTTATTATCCTCAAGATGTAATTTCATCTTCAGAGTTAGTGATCAATTATTTGAATTTTGGCTATTTATGACTGAATCATCAAACAGCACAATGGAAGAAACCAGAATATCGAGTGAAGAAAGAGTAACTCAATTAAGGGATTTAATTGATACTCTAAGAATTGCTGAAGAGATAGCTGGAAAAGGTTATCTAATTAGCAGTTCCGAGCTTGCAGATCTCATGGATATCAATGCGAGTGCTGTAACTAGCAGAGGTGATCATTGGTCTTGGCGCAATTGGGTTGTATCTAGAGTCAGGCGAGAAGGTAACCAGATTTTATGGCAATTAGAAAGGGTTGATTAATCAAAAATCATGACTTCATCCGTACCAAGTAATGAACAACTTATAGTTCGTCCTCTTCAACATCGTGACGTGGATGCTATTAACGCTTTGGTGAGTGAATGTGTCGCCAAAGAAACTTCCAAGCGTCTGATAACTATCGATAGAGAACTAGAACAAGTCGGTTCTTGGTACGGATTAAAAAGATTTCTTGGTCTTTTGCCTCATTCGTATTACCACGGCTGGCGGGTCTATGTAGCACAACATCTGGAAGAAGTTTTAGGTTTGATTCAAGTATCTTCTCTTAATAGTACACGCAGTACTTGGAGAGTTGAACGGGTATTGCTCAACAGCAATTCTCCTCAGCTGGAACTCCTTAAAACCCAAAAAGAAATCGGTTCTCAGTTATTGCGCTACTGTCTCCAAAATATTTGGGAGGCTCGCACCTGGATGTTGGAGGTCAATATTAATGAGAAAAATCATTTAGCTCTCTACCGTGAAAATGGGTTTCGACCACTAGCGCAGATGACCTATTGGCAAATTCCTGCCGATTTAATTGCTCAGCTAGCCCAGCAAGAACCAGATTTACCAAACTTTCTACCCATTAGTAATGCTGACGCGCCTTTACTGTATCAGCTAGACTGCATGTCTATGCCACCTTTACTCAGACAAAATTTTGATCGTCATGTGGATGATTTCAAATCTAGTTTATTGCAAAACGCCGTAGGTCAAATTAGACTGTGGCTCAACGGGACAGATGTAGTTAGTGGTTATGTGTTTGAACCGCAACGTAAAGCGGCGATCGGCTATTTTAGGCTAGAGTCTTCTAAGGACGGTTCTCGTCCTCATCGCGCCCAGTTAACGGTCAATCCGGCATACACCTGGCTCTATCCCCAGTTGACAGCGAAAATGGCGCAAATTATTCAAGAATCAGTTGATCGCAAACGCGGCTTATCTGCTGATAAACAGCTTTATTCTCAGCCCTTAGAAATAGTTTCCACTGATTACCAGCCTGAACGAGAAGAATACTTTAATGAAATTGGTGCTACTGCTGTCGAACAGACTTTGTTGATGTCTCGTTCGGTTTGGCATAAAATCAAGGAGGGCAAACCATTAGAGGGGTTGCAACTATCAGATGTACTCCAAGGGTTCAAACCTGCGCGAGCGCCAATTCCTTCGCGAATTTCCTGGTTAAAATCAATTTCTAGTTCCTATTACAACGTTGTTAGACAAAAAAACATTTTTCGCTCCAAGTCTAACGGATTGGCGGCGGTTAAGGAATCTAACTCTGGAGAATCTTTCAAACCTCCAAATGGCGGCTTAGTTTAAAATTGCTATATATTGCTGGTCAAGATTTTAGTGAATAATTATTTGTATAAATAGTTATTTACGTTTAAGCATGAAAAGAGTTGCGGCACTGGGGTTGGATGTAGGTAGAAAGCGTTTAGGAGTAGCAGGCTGTGATGGAATGGGTCTCATTGCAACGGGCTTAACTACAATTAATCGCACCTCTTGGAATGAAGATCTTCGACAGTTAACGATCATCATCAAAGAACGAGAAGTTGATATTTTAATTATTGGGTTGCCCTATAATTTGGACGGAACTCTAGGATTTCAAGCTGAGAAAGTACAGAAATTTGCTAACAAAATATCTCACAGTCTTCAACTACCAATCGAGTACGTAGATGAGCGTTTGACATCGGTCGAGGCAGAACTACAGCTAAAAGCTCAAAAAAAGTTTTCTAGCCGTAATAAAGGTGCTATTGACCGCCGTGCTGCGGCAATAATTCTACAACAGTGGCTTGATATGCGACGAGACTAAGAAGCCAAGAGTAAGTTATAATTGCACAACATTGGGTATTAGAAAGCTCATGCAATTTATACCCTCAAGCTTTCATAACTTACTTCTTTAACTAAAACTAAATTTAAATCGGCATTGCATCAGGAATGCTAACTTTTGCAATTGGTTTTTCGATTAGACATCGCCAATGACAAGTAAATAGGTCAGGTCTTTGTGTTTTTAGGGTTATTAGCGCAGGAGCGGCTGGAAAAGGCCACAGTCGATCAAATACAATTTCACCATTATATAAGCTAAATTGGAGTAGGTAGCATGCAGGTGGAGCATCTAAAGAGTTTAATAGCTCTGCACCTAAACCATGAAGAGACTTCTGCTGACGTTTGGGTATCATCACTGGATGTTCATAAGAGTTAGGCATAGAACCTTCCCCGATAACCTCGGCAAAAATAGGTCTATCGGTCAAAATTATGGGTAACCACAAATGACCCAACCAAGAATCTCCCACGCTAGTTTTGAACCCTAAATTTTTCTCAACCCAGCGTCTTCTGGCGTTAATATCTTTACACGCGGCATAAATTTTTCTTTGAGGAAAATCAAAATAGTCTGGCAACTGAATTGTCAAAGGACAGTAAATTGCATCGCTGCCCTTATCTTTTTTGACAATTTTTGAATTTCTCGACCAGAGAGTTGCAGCAGAGACAATCTCTACAGTTTTTGAGGGTGAAGACTCAGCAATACTCGACTGTAAGGCTTCTACCATCTTTTGAGTCACGGGCGATGCTGAAATCAACTTTCCTTGATCGCTGACTTCGGCGTTGATAATAATTACAACTTTTTCCATTCCCCTTCCATAGTTATGAGATTTTGCCATAGCTGTTATGAGTCGAACAGTATTTTCCCTGGTTTAAATGCTTTATTGTTGAAATACTAGCTCTGCTACTTCAGATAAGTGAAAAAACAGTCCGTAATATTTGTAGGGCATAGTTGAATTATGAGTCCGTCCATTTAGGAGTTGAGAATTTGCATGTATCAGGAACCAAAGATATAAAGTTTGGGTGATACTAAAATATAAGTGCGAAACATTTAGTCTAAAATCTCGGCGTAATTATTATATACGCTTGTTACTTTTGAGCAACCATCTACATAAGATAAGCTAGGCTCTTTAGCAATTCTTATCATAGTTGCTTCACGACTAAGTTTTCAAGATAGTGGGTGAATATTTCAATAATTTAAACATAAGATAATAAATTAGCCCAAACTATAGTGAATTAGCCACTCAAATCTATAAAAGCAAAAATAATTTAAAGATTTAAGCTCGGTTGTCCGTAAATACTATTTTCAACAGTTAACGTAGTTGATTAGAGTTTTGTTTACAAGGCAAAGGTTAAGTATTGCCAAGTTAGCTAGCTACTACTTGTGAGTACTATTTAAAAGGAAGAAAGCGAGTTTAACTCTTAATTAATTATAAAGAACATTGATGATTTAACATATGGAACTATTAGAGTATCAGGCTAAAGAATTATTTAGAATGGTAGGCATTCCCATTTTACCTTCTCAGACTATTCAAGATTCAAGACAAATCAAACAGTTACAAATTCCTTATCCTGTTGTACTCAAGTCTCAGGTTAGCTCTGGAGGAAGGGGAAAAGCTGGTGGAGTACGCTTTGTAGCAAACACAATTGATGCGATCGCTGCTACTCGGAGTATTTTTAATTTGTCAATCTTGGGAGAATACCCTGAAGTAATTTTGGCAGAGGCTCATTACAATACCGAACGCGAGTTGTTCCTGGCGATTGTGCTGGATTACGATCTCCAATGTCCTATCTTATTAGGCTCGGCTTTTGGCGGAATGAATGTCGGCTCATTACTATCAAATCTGCAAAAAGTAGTTGTTAGTACAGAATTTTCTTTATTTTATGGGCGGAGATTAGCTGCCAGTATGGGTTTGTCTGGAAAACTAATCTGCTCGGTCAGCAAAATTATTGCTAAGATGTATCGTCTGTTTGACGAGACAGATCTCGATTTAATTGAAATCAATCCTCTGGGAGTTAATACCCACGGTGATTTAATGGCTCTAGATGGCAAAATTACGATTAACGACCATGCTCTGGGGCGACAACCGATTATCGAAACCTTGAATTTTTCTCAGCAACAAATCAAGACTACACACCATAGCTCATGGAAAAGAAATAAAAATTTCAGTCAAATTAGCTGGCGTTGGTTAGATTGGCATTATAAAACTGGTAAAGTAGCCATGATTTGCAGCAGTTTTGATGCGGCACTATTAACTTGGGATTTATTAAAGCAAAATGAAGTTATTCCAGCCTGTAGTGTGGTGTTGGAAAATAGCCTGACTTCTGTAGCTAATAATATTGAGTTATATCGAAAAAACCTGTTAGAAATTCTGACTGAGTTAGAATCTTTCGTCGGTATTGAAGCTATTGTGCTAAATATTTGGGAACCAGAAGCTATTAGCCGCGAAATTGTGAACACCGTAACCGAGTATTGTCATCATGTTGAAGAATTAGCTATAACTGCTAAAGCAGAACAGGTTTTGGTCAATAGCGCGATCACGTTAAGCCCCAGGGAATCAAGCTCGTTGCAGTCTAAGTCTGCTCATGAACAATCATCATCTAATCCACACTTTTTTTTACGCTTACTAAATCAAGGTAATGTGGCTGATCTAATTCAAACAGAGCAAATATATCTATCTAGTAGTTTGGAAAAGGTGGTTGAAGAAGTTAGATGCAGAATCAAGGCTGAATAATCTCTATGATGGAGGTGAGTTAAAGAAATTTAACTGTCAAACTTGTTTCCAGCGAAAGACGATTAGGCTATTTCGGGGTTAATGTTTTTTTATTCTGATTCAAATTCAAATCACGCTAATTTTTTTGCTCTATCATCTTTTGTCCAGCCTTCTGTTAAATCATTAGCTGAGAATGCTCAATCTATGAATTGGTTTCCTCCTCACAAAATTCTGATTCAAGGAATTACTGAATATCAGGCAGCCTTTTGTGCCTTGCAAATGAAAGCTTATGGCACGGATATCGTCGCAGGAGTAAGTCCTGGAAATGGTGGCACCGAAGTGTCAGGAATACCAGTATTTGATTTGATTGAACAGGTTCAGTCTCGGGTAGCAAAAATAGATATTAGCCTGATCTTTGTCGATTCCTATCAAGTACTTGATGCTGCCAAGGAAGCGATCGCCGCAGGCATTCGTCGCATCATTATCTTTACTCCTCGGGTGCCTCCTCTCGATACGATTGAATTAATTAAGCGCGCGCAAGAAACAAATACTACTATCTTAGGACCTGGTAGTCATGGAATTGTGATCCCTCAAGAGGTTTGGCTGGGTAACCTAAAGCCTCAGTTTTATCAACCAGGTTCGGTTGGCTTGATTACTACTAGTCGCCATCTTTGCTATGAAGTTGCTGCTGAATTAAATAGGGCTGATATCGGTCAGTCAATTATTGTTAGCTTGGGAAATGACCGCATTATTGGTTCTAGCTTGCCCTATTGGTTATCAGTTTTAAATGAGGATTCTCGGACTACCGCCATAGTTGCTATTGGACAAAGAATCAACGAAATCGACGAAATTTTGGCGTATAGTAAAAATCGAGGATACGATAAACCAGTGATTTTTTACCTCGCAGGACTAAAAGCGCCTCAAGAAAAAGTTTATCGTGATGCCGTAACCATTATTAGTAATCATTTATCTGCTTCAATTCCTGTAGTCAATCGCGATCGCCAAACAACGTCCGAACTTGAGCAGATAGGAATTAAACTGGCAAAAAAACCTAGCGAAATTCCTATTCTGATTCAACAAGCATTTACTGAATGATTAATAGTTAGATTACTGATGCTGGTTTAATTTAGATATCTACCTATCTCATTATTATTACTGTTTTGCAGGCTCGGTTACTGAAACATGGCAATTCGCGCAAAGCTACTGGCTGCTAAACTTGCTCCACCAACTAATGCTCCATCAATTTCTGGCTGCATCATAATTTCATCAACATTGCCAGGCTTGACAGATCCTCCATATTGAATAGATATGTTTTTATTGCCTAGCTGTTGTCGAATAATACCGATGACTCGGTTTGCTTCTTGAGATTCACAAGTATCCCCTGTGCCAATAGCCCAAATTGGCTCATAGGCAATCACTAAATTATGTTGATCAACATCGACCAAATCTTCTTGCAATTGATTAATAATAATGTTTTCTGTTTCTCCCGCATCTCTTTGAGACTTGGTTTCTCCTACACATAAAATTGGTCTCAATCCATGTTGCTGAGCTGCTTTTAATCTTAAATTTACCGTTTTATCTGTTTCTCCAAAATATTGTCGTCTCTCACTATGACCCACAATGACGTAATCAACGCCTATTTCTGTCAGCATGCCACCAGAAATTTCGCCAGTGTAAGCTCCCTCCGTTTCCCAATGAATATTTTGAGCTCCTAACATTATTCTGCTGCCATGAAGATTTTTGGACATGGCAGTTAAAGAAGTAAATGGAGTACACAGTACAATCTCTCGCCCTTCCTTAATTTCTTCAATCTCAGATTTAAACTCCTGCACAAAAGCCAGGGACTCTGCCTGATTTTTGTGCATCTTCCAATTACCAGCAATAATTATTTTTCGCACAATCTAAATAATATCTTAAAGTTCTCTGCAAATCTCAGTTTAAGGCTTTGTGGGGGGTTAAGGCTAGATTATTAAATCTACTATTCACTTCAAATTTTAAAACCTCAACCTCTGAGTTTCAAATCTTATTTTCTTAAAATAAATTAACTCTTCTTAAGAAAATGCGTTAAATTTTAATATAGGGTAATAAATTTTCATACAGCAAATTATCACTGATTGATTATATAGGTTGTTACAGTGATGATTCTGCCCAAGTAATTATCTTTTTTCTCATATTTGTTCAGATTTCGTAACTTTTTTCTGTTTTAAAGTTTTTTAGTACTATGAAAACCATTTCACCACTCGCCAAAGTTTTTCGACCAAATGTCACAGCCAATTTCTGGCAACAAACCTCTTGGGCTATCTTAAGAGCAGTCGTCGGCATTATGATGATTCACAATGGGACTGATAAATTAGCTAATATTGAAAGCTTTGCTGAAGCTTACGTTGCTTATATTGGCTTGCCTTTCCCTGTCTTTTTTAGCTACATTGCTGCTTTCACAGAGCTAATTGGAGCGCCCTTATTGATTTTGGGACTGTTCACTAGACCTGCTGCTTTGGGTCTTTTTGCTACCATGTGTGTTGCCATGTATCACCATATTTTAGTAGCTGGTTTAAGTATTCCTTATTTAGAACTGTCAGCTATTTATGCAGCTTGCTTCCTCTTTTTCACTATTAATGGTGCGGGCTTATTTTCTAGTGATGCGCTAATTACTAATGCGTTGGACAAGTCTGCTTTATCTGTCCAGGCTAAAAGAATTATGCTGTTGGAAAAAAGCTATAAGGCATCTGAAACTGCTGAAGCTAAGGCTAAATAGAGCTGGATCTATTTCTCGTCAAGTAAATTTTAGTGGTTCTCCATATCGGAGAATATGATTGAAGCGATCGCTGTCTGATGGATGGCGATCGCTTTTTTATAGCCATTAAAATCAATTGATCGTCTTGATTTCCTAGCAATGCTGACTGTAATTTTTAGTCAAATGTCATAGGTTAAAAACTTTAGAGACTCTTGATCTTTGTTAAAATTGTGAGGGCAGCTAGTTCTGCACCAACTAACAAATTTAGCTAAGAGGCATCGCCATTAATGCATAGAAAAAGTTCTTTCAATTCCTCTCATATCATGTATCGTTCTGAGGAACTAGTGAGTGCAGCTTCCAATCGGTATCGAATTACAGTTCAAGTTGCTAACCGTGCTAAGCGACGCCGTTATGAAGAATTGGAAAATTTTGACGATCCGACAATGAAACCAGTAATTCGTGCCATCATTGAGATGTCTGATGAGTTAACTCAACCAGAGATCATTGGTGATTGAGGACTAACTAGTGCTGCTTCGCTCTAGTAGCGAGTGGCAATTAGTAGGAATTTTAGACTAACTAAATAATCTCTACTTACATCAAAACTCAAACAGTAGAAATTAAACAAATTAGACAACTATCAATTTATAGTAACCAAATATTTCAGATCGCCTCAAATCAGAAATTGGAATGCACCATAAAAACTGGGGATGGCTGGCGCATTGGCTGGCAGACCCAAAATTCTAAATATCAAGGACTAGTGGGAGCCAACGATTGGGCAATCGAGCTAACCAAAGCAGAATTTCGAGATTTTCAGCGTCTACTTATGCAACTGGTTGCCACCATGAAGGAAATGGAAGCTGAATTAATGGATGAAGAGAAAATTAGCTGCGAAGCCGAAAGCGATCTCCTTTGGCTCGAAGCAATTGGATATCCAAATCATTATGCTCTCCGTCTGATTTTAAATTGCGATCGCCGTTGCGAAGGAAATTGGACGGAAGGAGTTGCTCCCGATTTAGCAGAGGGATTCAAATCGTTTGGGGTTGGGATAATCTGACCCTTAATGGCAGTTGCGCGATTTTATAATATTTCTCTGGGTCAAGAGACTGGAATGACTGACTAACATAATTTCCCCATCATCTTTAACTGCGATACTTCTAGCAGGATAAATATACCCTTGAGCAGTTAACACGCCATGATGCTGCTCTACTTGAGGTAGTTGCTCCGCACGATTATCATCACCTCTCGCCAAAATAGTATCAGTAATAAAAGGTTCTACAGGCTGGAGCGGAATGCCTCCTTTTCCCCTAATATTGAGGCTGCTGGTGCCTACCTCAGTTTGCTGGGCAGAACATGCCCGAGCTATGGTGGCTTGAGGTTCAATCACCCGACCATCTAATTCTGTGGCTCCTCTGGCTTGATCAACATCAGGGGTAAAGATAGAAACCTCACCATCTAAACCAAATTCTGAACTAGCATCAATATCATTAGTAGAATTGGCAGGTTGAGATGCTCTTTCTTCGATTCCCAAAAGTGATTCCGCAGTGATGCTGATATTGCCACCATTGCCTGTAGAAGCATTCGCTAAGATGTCATTATTCTGGTTGGGCAAAGCAACTACAAAAGTCGTATCAATACTTAAATTACCGCCATTAGCATTGTTCAAAGCCTGAGCCGAAATTAAGTTATTATTATTTTGCATAAAAATAAGATCGGCAATCTGAAGTTCAACATTGCCTCCACTACCATTAGCGGTAAATGCTTCGATTATGCCCTGATTATCTAAAGTTAGTTCTTCAGCTTGTAGCAATAAACTACCGCCGTTGCCTGTTCCCTCACTGGCAACAGAAATAGTTGCACTATTGAAGATGTTTACTTCTCCAGGACTATTAACCTGAATACTGCCGCCGTTACCAGTAGCGTCAATCGTAGCGTTAGCAAACAAGCCTGTTTCTAGCTCTAAATTCTGTAAAATTTCTTCAATAAATGGTTCAGGTTGAGTCGGCGGGTTATCACCGTTAAGATCTATATTTTCTGCCACGTCTAGGACAATACTGCCACCGTTACCAGTCCCATTAGTTCCCGTAACAATTTTTCCACCTGTACTTAGTTCGATATTTTGCGCCTTTATTGATACCGTACCGCCATCCGAGGCATTTTCAGTTAAAGCATTGATATTAGAACCTCCTATAATAGTTAAAGTATCGGTATTGACCTCGACATCTCCTGGTTGCCCCACAGCATTACTCAGAGAATTACTAGTAATCTGGGAAAAATTATTTAGATCTACAGCAGAGGAATTAACAATGATATTTCCTGCATTCCCCGTATTGTTTAAAGTAGGATCAATATCTCCTGTATTACTAATTAAAAAACTTCTGCCATCAAGTAATAATCGAGCGGAATTAATAGTGATATCCCCCGCATCTCCTTCTCCCTGAGATACTTTACTGATAATAATGCTGTCATTATTTAAGGAGACATCTCCCTCCGCATTAATCGAGATATCTCCTGCATTCCCGATACCATTAGAGTCGGACAATATTTGGGTGCTATCGAGAGCCAGAGAGCCAGTGTTGATAGTAACATCATTAGAATTTCCTGTCGCTCCAGGAGATACTTGGCTTTGAAAGAAACTATTATTGATGGCAGTAATACTATCTGCAATGTTTAAACTAAGACCCCCCGCATCTCCATCCCCCAAGGTTTGAGAAAAAATTGCCGAATTATCTAAAGCTAGCGAACCCGCTATAATCTCCAGATTACCTGCATTACCCACACCAGTTTCAACAACTCTAGAGTTAACTTCACTTCCAGTCAAAGTAAGGCTCTCCCCAACTTCTATAACTACACCTCCAGTGTCACCCTGTCCTTGGATAGTGCTGCTGACCCGAGATCCATCAAGAAACATATTTGCGGCATTAAGCTGAATATTGCCTGCATTGCCAGTACTATTAGTAGTGACATTATTGCGAATGACGCTGTTACCTTCTAGAGAGATGGTTTCTGTTGCTATTAACTCGATGTTGCCAGGGGTTACACCTACTGCTGATTGTTCAGGATCGATTCCGCCGTTGATTACGCTATTGTTAACTAGGTTGATATTGTTGCCCTGAATTGTGATCGCACCACTACCATCTCCTGAAACGCTAATAAAAGTGCGATCGCTCAAAGATACTTCGGCAAAATTCAGCTCATCAGCAAAATTAACTTCTAAGTCAGAATTGAGATCGATTGTTCCAGAGTCAGCTAATCCCCCGATTAAAATTTGTCCATCCCTGGCGGTAAGGTTACTGTCAGTAACATCTATATTTCCCCCCAGTAAAGTCAAGGTTTGACCTGCTCGAACCCTCAAATCTGCACCCTGGATACTAATGGGTGCGGGATTATCTCGAAAATTCAAGCCAATCGGCGCATTGATGGTTAAAACCGGCTCAACAGGATTACTAGCACTAAATTCTACTCCTTCAGGAAATAAAATGCTGTCTGCCGTACTACCGTAAAATGAGCCACCAATATTAAGACTAGCACCGTTATTAAAGACTATTCCCGCAGGATTAACTAAAAATAGATTGGCAGAACCGTTAGCACTGATCAAACCATTAATATCGGAAATTCGACCTCCCGTGACCCGAGAAATAATGTTTTCAACATTACTAGCGTTGTCAAAAAATGCCTCCCCTCCATTAGGTAGAGAAAAATCAGAAAAACTATGGAATAAATTAGTTCCTGCTGTTTGCCCATCTTGAATAATATTGCGGCTACCTTCTGAAGTTACCGTAGTTGAGGTACTGCCGTCGGGTATAACTTGTGCGAATGTTTCGGTTGAGAATAATAAGCAAACTGATAGCATTGTTAATGCTTTAACGGGTATCAATTGTAGAAACATAATTATCCGAATTATCCTCATCTAAATTTAAGAGCTATCAGAAGGGCATGCTGATATGAATGTTTTCTTCATTCATCCTATCCAACCGCACCATTAGGACAGATACCGCTAGTCTAATGCCCAGATGAAATGTTCCATCTGAATGGAGTTAATTCCGTAATTTTGGGCAGAAAATAGCAATATTCTAGTTCAAGTGCTAGTTTTTTCTAATTTAATTTTCTAACCACAAAAACTATTTCCTAAATACTAAAGGCAATCAATTTTGCGTAACTCTGCTTCTCTTTTTACTTAAATATTGAGTTGTTTTTTAGCATACAAGACTAAGTATAATTATGATAATATGCCATTGAATTATAAAACACCCATAATACATTTCTTTAAATTCTTTAAATGTCTACTATCGTTAATCCCACTGATCCAGTAATCATCAATCCATTACCCAACGGTGGTTTTGATATTCAGGGTTTGGAAGACCAAGAAAATAGGTTAGAGGGTAGTGAGGAAGCAGATCGCATTACTGGAGGTATCTTAGACGATATTCTTAGCGGTTTTGGTGGTGCGGATACAATTAACGGCGGTGATGGTAATGATGGTATTTCAGGCGGTGCGGGGGACGATCAGTTATTCGGTGAAGATGGTGACGATACTATCAGCGGTGGTTCAGGAGAAAATATTATCGATGGCGGTGCAGGTGCTGATCGCCTAGTTATCGAGAGCGGTGGGAGTACTTTGACGGGGGGCACAGGAAGCGATATTTTCCAATTCAATTTCAGCTCAGAGACAAACGCGGAATCAGACACGATGGAGACTCCCGACCTTGAAGAGTTGGGAATTGCTATTAGCGAGATTACTGATTTTCAGCCTGGGACAGATAAATTAACTATCCAAGGACTAGGCGGGACGGAAGCTCCAATTTATAACAGTGATACAGGAATATTTTCCTTAGATGAGGTGGAAATTGCACAGCTAGCTGCTAATCTCAACATCAGTACAGATGATATTGAAATTGCAGGTAACAATAACCCGTTGAGTATTGTCAATAACTCTGAAGCTACTGTCTATCGATTTTTTGATGCTGCTGTCGGGACTCACTTTTATACAGCCGATGAAGCCGAAAGAGATAACGTTGAAGAAAATCTTGCTAACTATAATTCAGAAGGGGCATCTTATACAACTGTAGACCCGACGAGTGGTGGGCAGGAAGTCTATCGTTTCTTTAATCAATCAACTGGGGTACATCTTTACACAACTAGTGAAGTTGAACGAGATAATATTATTGAAAATTTATCCAACTTTCAATTTGAAGGTGTTAAGTTTTTTGCTTATGAGACCGAGATAGAAGGATCAATTCCGATTTATCGCTTTTACGAGCCGACATTAGGAGTACATTTTTATACCCCTAGCGAAGTAGAAAGAGATAACGTACTGGAAAATTTACCCAACTATGATTTTGAAGGTATTGCTTATTATGCTTTACCCATAGAAGAAGTTTAGGTAAAATCGCGAAATAATCCCAATTCAGATTAAAACTGGGGCAACAACAGCAGTAAATAAAAAATCAAAGCCCCTAAGAGCGCTGCTACAGGTAGAGTAATAACCCAAGCCAATACCACAGATTGGATTGTCTCCCAGCGTATATCCTGATTGCTAGATGTCAAACCAATACCAATGACGCTACCAACCAAAGCATGGGAAGTAGAAACAGGTAGACCGATACGAGACGCAATCAAAATCGTACTAGCGGTGGCTATTTCGGCACAAAAGCCAGTGCTGGGAACTAGGGAAATAATGTTCTCTCCGACAGTGGCAATGACTTTTTTTCCCTGTACTGCTAAACCTGCGACAATCCCCAATCCGCCGAGAACTAAGATCCAGAGCGGAACGTCTAAATTTTCAGTTGGTACGATCCCTAGATTAAAAATAAAAACAATAGCAGCTAAGGGCGCGATCGCATTTCCGACATCGTTAGAACCATGGGCAAATGCCACAAAACAAGCACTAAGTACCTGAAACTTGCCCATCAGTCTTTCAACGATCTGCAGCTCAATTTCTTGTTGGCAATAGCTTTGAAACTTCTGCCAGGCATAATAGGTAATGCTGCCTGTGGCTAATAATCCGATACTCAAACTAATTGTTCTTGTGGAAAAGGGAACATAGTTAAATCCAGGAAGTTGTACTATTGTTGGCAAAACAATTACGCCAAATACGCTTACCAAAATTGCACTTAGCCAGGGAATCCATTCTAATAATTGTTGTAGAGTATTTTCGGCTTCCAAGAGCCAGTAGCGTAACAAACTGTACAAACTAGCAGCTACCATAGCACTTATGATTGGGGTGATAATCCAACCTAGGCAAATCAAACCAATGTTGTTCCAGGCGATCGCTTCGTTGCCCCGAGCAACCCAGCTAAATCCGGCGATCGCACCAACTACTGCATGAGATGAAGCTACAGGCAAACCTCGACTAGTAGCAAACTGTAACCAAATGCCACAGGAAAGCAATACGGCAACCATGCCTAATAAAAACGTTTCAGGAGCATTCACAAATAAAGTCGGATTAGTCACCTTAGTAGCCAAAGTTGCTGATACTTGTTTCCCGAAAATCACTGCCCCAGTGAACTCCAAAATTCCTGCAATCACAATTGCCTGGGTTAAAGTAATCGCTTTAGAGCCAACTGAAGTACCCATAGAGTTTGCCACATCATTTGCTCCTAAATTCCAGGCAACATATGCCGCCAATACAGAAACTAAGATAAGAGGGATAAGTAAGTTATGAGATAAAATTGAACTCATGATGCCGATGTTGAACTAAAACACTAAGGATCAGAATAGTTGGAAAACACCATCGAAAAATAGAGGCTTCTGATATGAATTTGTATTTTTTTCAGTTCAATCTAATCATATTCCTAATTAGCGATCGCCCACAGCAAGTTCTCAATAAAAAAACGACCAGGGAAATTAAACTTCCGCGATCGCCATTTATATTTGATTGAGTTTTTTGTAATAGTCGTTAATTTGAATTTAGAGAGATGCTTGATGATAAAGCACTATTAGGAATTTCAGTTGGTACAAAACTCACATCATCCGCTTCATCTTCAGCACTAATACCGATGGTTTTCGCTACCTCAATACCTGACTCTTCTAGGATAATCAGAGGAAAGTCAAAACTATCTTGCTCAATTCTTTTGACTAGTACTTGACCATTCGACAAATATTGTCCCACTTCGACATAACGACTAGTATCTTCTTCGGGTGCTTGAACAATTAGCTTTGTCGATCCGTTAGCCTCATATAAACCCGAGATAATTACTTCTTGTGCCAAGGAGGGTTCTAAAATTGGTTCTGGCAAATTTAGCTCATCATCATCATTGTTTGACTGGTTTCGACTACCTGAAAAACGACTAGTGATAATGGTTTCGGGTTTTTCCTCTTCTTGCTCCACTTCAATAAGCGGATTTAAAGTAACTACAGCAAAAGGATCATTTCTGCCACGGACGCTACTTCTAACTCTAACCTCAGGATTAGTTGCAGGAATTAAGCCAGCAATTTCTTGAAGAGGTTCAACTTCCTCCTCAAGATCGGCAAACTCTTCTTCTACTTGCTGATTATTCTGTTGTGAGGTATTAACCTGCACTGGAGTCGGCTTTACTACATTTTCTTCGAGTTCTTTTTTCGCATCAGCAAAGTCAGAATACCAAGAACAACCATTGCCTAGCAAGGCTATACTTCCTGTTAATATCAATAATACAGCTTTATTCATAATAATAATTCGAGTATTGATTGAAGTCGGTTCAGACTGAGATTTCCACAGCTTGTCAATCCGACTTGTTGAGAACACTTAACTTAATTTGTAACCAAACAATTCAAACTCCAAGATAACAGCCGATTTTCATATTAGCCAGAGCTAGGCAAACTATTAAAACTATTAATTTTCCTGAACCATAGACTTCTTCAATAAATTTACTCCCTTTTTTAGTTGGCGCGAAACTGTTACTACACTAATGCCTAGCACCTTGGCAGTTTCTTTTTGTGTTAAATCATGCAGAAAAACAAACTCTAAAACATCTCTTGTTCTTTCCTCTAATTCAGATAAAGCCTGTTGTAAACGTACCCGATCTTCATAAACTAAATGAAAGCTACGATATTTAGGATCGGCAACCAGATCACAGAGACTAGTCTGAGTATCTAAGTCATTATTAATTGAAATATCTAGACTTAGAGGCTTACGATTTTGATAAGCCAATTTAATATCTTGCCATTCCTTAATTGACACTTCTAAATACTGTGCAATTTCTGAATTTGTAGGCTGACGATGATGCTGTTCTCGAAAACTATGAATAAAAGCTATGGACTGTTGTCTCAATTCTAGCCACCTCCGAGGAATCCTCAAAGTCGGACTTTTATCTCTGAGATAATGTTGTATTTCTCCTCGAATGTAGGGAATAGCAAAAGAACTAAAAGCATTTCCTTTCTCAACATTAAAACGCTCTATAGCTCTAATTAAGCCGATTGATCCTACTTGTAATAAATCCTCAAAGCTTTCATTACATTGGTTGACCCAGTGATAAGCTTCCTTTTTAACTAAACCAAAGTTTAGCTCCATTATTTGATTTCTGATTCTAGTTGTTGGTTTACTTAGATATTGCTGAAATAGATAGAGTGTATCTAGCTTGATATTTTTACTAACACAAGTTGTCATTAAATTTAATCCCTAGATAGAGAGTAATTTATAATTTAAAGTTTGATAATTTATTGTTTATAAATAAATTTTTCAGGAACAATAACAGCTTATGTTTTCTTCCATCCATAGAACAACAGCATTTATACTATTTTTGTTCAATAAAGATGTTAAGCAAGACCAGAATTACACTTAGTTACTGACTTTGAAAACCAATTATTTCGGTATTTTTACTGTCTATATCTCGGCAATTCAAGAAATTATAAGTGATAACTCATAGTTTATATTAAGCACTTACTTTTATTGTTGAGAGAGAAATAAGATGCCAAATGAAGATTTTATAAGGTTAGCTATTAGCTAAATCTGTGTCAAGATATGTTGAAATTAGTTTCAATTTAAATTCTGCTACTAAACTACTTTTATTAGTTAGTAGATATGTACTTTTGTCCAATAAAATAGCTTGCATTGTAGACTGGGATAGTATCAATATAGATAAATATAAATACTGTAATAAATTTGTCTTGAAAATAGAGTTAGTTCTGTAGAGGTAATGATCTTAAATAAGCATTAATTCTAAATAACTTGAAAGCAATGCCTATTTGTTCAAGCTATCACTCAGAGAAAAGTGTCAAAAATGGTTGGATTTACATCGGAAAACAAAGGTTTACATACAATCAATAGTCAACCAGCTTAAGCAGGGTAAGCGCAAGAAAATTTAGGCATTAAATAGGTTAGACTTTAGGGGTATCGAAGCAGCGAGAACTTTGAGTAAATAGTCCTTGTCCATGCTGGCTCGCCTCGCCTTCTGGCGCGTGCTGCGCTTAAAGCTCGTTT
>JBCDEP010000086.1:0-25742 GCA_039179675.1 Cyanobacteria bacterium P01_G01_bin.67 | reverse complement strand
ACTCACGTCATCGTTCACCAACTAATTTTGTAGTTAATTTACTAGCAGGCTTGATTGCTTATTGCCATCGTCCACAAAAGCCATCTATAGCTATAGATGACAATGTTCTATCTGCTTCTGCTTAACCCGAACTGACGTTAAACGTAACCACAAGTAGAATAAAAAATATAAGTTTAATCTGCATGAATGCCCAAAAAAGTTCGAGAATTAAAAAATATCTTACGTAAAGAAGGATTTCAGGATAGCAGTAGCGAAGGAATTGATCCAAAAAAATTGTCGCCTCCATATGTTGTTGGGAAAAATAGTATTTAATTATGATTCAGGTCAGATTTGCCACCATAGATGATGTAGCCCTGATCTATCAATTGATTCAAGGGAAAGCCGAGTTTGATCGCAGTGTCGGCGCATATTCAGGCAGAATTCAGACTTGTGAAGCTAAAATTCGTCAGACAATATTTAACGAGCAGCCTTTTGCCCATGTTTTATTTGCCGAAATCTTGACCGAAAATTCTCCAGAAGTAATTGGGTTTGCCCTCTATGGATTTAGATACTCTTCTTTTGCGGGGCAACCAAGTATCTGGCTCGATGATTTATACGTTAAACTCGGTATGAGAAGTAAAGGCGCTGGGGGTTTATTAATGAAGAGGCTGCGTCAAATTGCTCAAGAAAATAATTGCACTCATTTAGCTTGGACAGCTGATGCTAGAAATACTCGCGGATTAGGATTCTATCAGCGTCTAGGTGCAAAGATTACTGAACAAAAAGAAAATCGTTGTTGGTTGCGTTGGAGTCTCCCATCTTAAGAACATCTGAAAACAGAATAGATTTTAGTTATTTGAATTTAAAATTGGAGAAATAAGGATAGTTTGCTTACTTTCTTTTGAAATCCTACCTTGACTTAACCTTATAAACTGCTTTTCACTCTATAACATGAGCTAGTGAATCATCAATCATCATCTATTAAGCAGCAACTTACTTTAATTCAGCTAGCAGATTCTTTTTTTCCTTCAGGATCTTATACTCTTTCTCACGGTTTAGAATCTCTAATTCAACAAAATAAGATCCACAACCAAGAAAGTATCATCTCGTTTCTGCAAATTCTGTTACATCAGAAAATAGCACCATGCGATTTGGTAGCTCTGATTCATGCTTTTCATGCCAGTGCAGCAGAAGATATCGAACAGATCATACAGATAGCAGCACAGCTACACGCTCAAACCTTAATTGAAACCACCCGTAACACTCAACGTCAAAGTGGACGGGCATTACTGATGGTAGCGCAGTCTACCTGGCAACATCCGCAGCTAGACATTCTAGATCGAGAGCGAGCTTTAAATCAATTTCACTGTCTGCATCCTATTATGTTTGGCGTAGTCGGTAACATTGCTGGGTTGACGGTTACTGATACAGCTTTGGCTTTTTTACATGGCTTTGTCACAGGTGTTTTAGGTGCTGCTATTCGTCTTGGAAGCTTGGGACATCTCAAAGCACAACAGATACTTCTGGAGTTAGCAACAGATATAGAAACTGCTTGCAATAATGCTTCTTCAATGAAATTAGATGAGATGTGGTCTTGTACTCCCACAATTGATATAGCTCAAATGCGCCATTGTAAATTAAGTAGCAAACTGTTTGCCAGCTAAAAATTAACCTATAACCGCAGGGCGCGAATGCGCCCAAGTCGCGCCGCAGTAGCGACGCTTGCACCGCGAAACGGTGCTGCACTGATAGTTTCCAAGGACTAACGACTAACCATTACGCTAATTGATACTAGAGGTCTTGAATTACAGCGGACGATATTCGATATTAAAAGTTATCCCATCTTCTTGTAGACTTCCGCTATCAAAGTCAAGTTCGATCAACGGAATACCCCAATCTAACCTGGCGCGAAAATTATCGTTGACCAATAATCTTAATCCTAAACCAACGGAAATTAAAGTAGATTCAGCAAGTTCGAGATCGTCGTCCTCATTCCAAGCTGTACCAAAATCTACAAAGGGAATAAGCTGAATTATAGAGTTGAGCCGATCTATTTCCCATACATCAGCCTGGAGTTCTGCTGAAGCAAAGACCCCATTGTCTGCTACTAAAGAATCTCGAAGATATCCCCTTACAAAAAAGCTTTCTTCTTCTCTCCCTTCAATAAATAGTCGTCTGGGAGTCTGCTTTAAAAATGATAGTGGACGATCGCTTAATTGGAAAAAGGATTTCAAAGATAAGTTTAGATCATTTGTTAGCTGGCGTTGATAAGCAACATCGCCGCGCCAAATAAAGAAGTGGCTATCAGGAGACTCATTATTATCCGTGGCATCAAAAAGATCTACCCCGACGCTGATTTCTGAGATCAGATCTAATCGGTCTTTAGTTCCTCTTTTGGTATAGTCTTGATAGAAGCTAATTGCCGATATGTTTAGCTCTCCATCGCTCTCAGCACCTCTGATTAAGGGGAAGGACACGTCCAGCAAGCTAGTCTCAGCAGCTATTCTGGAAAAAGAAAGTCCGAGAGCGAATTCTTGCTTTTCAGTCTGATAGAGTGGTTGACGTAAATTCAGTTGCAACGTGCTAAATTCTAAGTCAAGATCTATGATATCAAACGGGGGGTTGATCAGTTCAAGTTTTCCTATGCCATAACTTACGCCAATAGTTCCATCATGAGCGTTGACTGGGAAGATGTAACTGAGGTTATTTAGAGCATTACTACCGTCAGAATTAGTATAAGCCGTATAAAAGCGATCTCCAAAGCCTAAAACGTTATCATAATTAATTTCTATTTGACGGCGGAAACTACCATAGGAGATATTTTCTACGTTATCCAAGCCTAACTCTACATAGAAATGATCGTCTTCTTCTACCTCTAATTCTAAAACACTATCACCATTGCTCGAACCAGGAAGAACTTTTGCTGATATGGTTTTGATTAAATGATTCACCTTCAATAGCTGTAACGCTTGATTAAGCTGCTCTTGATTCAGAATTTGCTGTGGATCTCGAACTATTCGGTTACGGATATAACTAGCACGGAGTCTATTTAAGCCAGTAATGTTTACCTGTTCAATCTTGCCTTCGATAACAGTCAGAGTAATCTTGCCATTCGGCTGTAATTTAGGTGCAGAAAATATTCCTGACGTTACATAACCGCGATCGCGATATGCTTGATTAAGCTGCTGAATTATTTGTCGTAAATCACTTTTCGATAATGTTTGTTTAGCATCTAAGCCAACTAAAGCTAATAACTCTGCTGTGGAAAAAACACTGTTGCCAATAACTTTAATTTGAGGGACTTGGAAACTATCTGGGAGGTTATCAAAATTAAAATTATTAGAATTTGGAGCATAATTTAACAAGTCGATTTCTAATCTATCTGATTTTGGTGAAAGATGAATTTCTTGATCGAGATCAAAAACTTTCTGCTTAATAGTTTGTGAAGTCTGCGCTAAAGTGTTATTAGATAACAATAAAGTTTTTAATATAGCTAAAACTATACAATATTGAATTCTCTGATTAGTAATTAACATAGTGGTTACTTAACAAATAATAGAGTGCCATCGTAACCGAGGAAAAGTATGATGCAAATCAGAGAAAGCACAGAAATATAAATTCAAATTTAAATTCAGAATTATGCCAGAATTATGTCCTTGTGGTAGCAAAAAGCAATATCAATACTGTTGTTGCATGTATTTGTCAGGTAAGAAACAGCCTGAGACAGCAGCTAAATTAATGCGATCGCGCTACACTGCTTTTACTCAAGGTAATATTGACTATCTAGTTAATACTTTGCATCCAGAAAAAAGAAATTCTGATGAGCGCACAACTCTAACTAGAAGTGTAAAAAACACTAAATGGTTAGGATTAACTATTATTGATACTCAAAAAGGAAAGAAAAAAGATTTAACAGGAATTGTTGAATTTGAAGCAATTTATCAAATAGAAGAACCAGGACAACTCCATGAACGTTCTCGCTTTATTAAAGCTGATAAACAATGGTTTTATGTTGATGGCGATCTTTTACCTGGAACTATCCCAAAACCTAAAGCTCCTTGTTGGTGCAACAGTGGCAAAAAATATAAGCAGTGTCATGGAATTTATTAATTAAAACTGTTGTAAGTAAAGCGATCGCTTCTTTTAGATAATAATATTAATTATATTTAACTGATAACTTGAATCAGCGTATTCATTGCGATTACCCTAATGATTTTTGCTTATTGTTAAGTGTTGCCAAAGATTATCAAGACTATAATTCAACTTGCGCTACTTTGATAATCAGGATAATTTTGAAGCCAGATAGTCAATATGAGCGGTCGCGATGTTGTTTTAGTACGTAGGCGGAAAATCTCAGATTTAAACCAATCTATTGGGGTTAATTTCAAGGACTTGTTTAAAGCAGTCGGCAAAACAATTGCTGACGGTGTATTTTGTCGTTGGGATCGAGTCGCTAAAGATGCTGTAGATGTGGTGTGTGCGCTGTCTGGTGAGCAACAAATTGAATATCTGGTATGGCTGTTAATCTATCGTTCAATTAATCGTGCTGTAGGCGATTTAGTCAATGAAAATCGCAATTTGTTTAGAAGTGATTATAAAAATCATGATTCCATTGCAGAAAAAGTCAAATATGCTTTAGAAGATATTGAGATTACGAACAATCAGAACTTTTTTAATTATCCTCAAGAGCTGTTAAATGTATTAGATATACAAACCCCCATAAAACAATGGGTACAACATTACGGATTAAATCAAGCCCAAGCTAATGCGATCACTCAAAGATTTCCCAGTTACTTTCTCCATGCTCTGCGTCAAGAATGGCATGATAAAGCTTCTGAATATAATCAAATAATTCAGTATTTTGATACTCCCTTCTCAGCGCAAATTGCTAGAGAAGAATCTTGGTTACGCTACGGGGCTTGGTTACAAATACAGGTTGATCAGCCAATGTTTCTCGAAGCTTTTAGTCTGAGGCAGGTATATGTGAGACCAAGAGCATACTATCAGCAGCCAATAGAGAATGATGACTATCAGGATTACGATTCTGGTTATAGAAAAGAACCTCAAAGAAAAAAAATCGCGGTAGATTTATTTACTCAGATAACATCTTGGATAAACAAGGTAGATCAAAATGATGCGCTGCGGATTATTAGTGGCGATCCTGGTTCAGGCAAATCTTCTTTTTCTAAAATGCTGGCTGCTGAATTAAGTAAAAGTGAATTAGTTAATTCTGATAAGATGCGGGTATTATTTATTCCTTTGCATCGTCTCAATGTTAAAGATGATCTGGTTAATGCAGTAGGTAAGTTTATTAATCATGATCAATATTTATCCCATAATCCCTTAGATCCAGACCAAAAAGAAACTCGTTGGATCATGCTATGCGATATGTCGGCTATTGATGAGTATCTGTTCGGGTTTATTTGTAAGGTTTATTGCGAAAACGAACTTGAGTTTCTGTCACTGCAACGAAACTATCGGAAATTTGAGAAAGATATAATCAGAGCAAACGTTGTAAGACATTAATTTTATTCATAGGGCGTTCATTTTGAAGACGTAGAAAGATTATTCCTCTATGGGGAAATTTTTCTCGATAAACCTTTTCTCCAAAGTCTCTATCATTGGTAATCAAAATCTAGTTTTCATTAAAAGCCTTTTTGATAATTACATCATTAGTAATGCCCCTCGCTTCTTCATAAACTGAAAATACCTCATATCCCTCTTCTCTCAACCAACGCGCTACTTTTACTCCAGTACATTCATCTACCAAAAAACGCATTTTATAAATCTTAAACGCCCAACGGCATAAAAGTTGTACTTTCTAAAGACTGTGATGCGAATAATAAACATGCTGCTATATCCACCTCGACTAAACCATTATATTCTTCAATAATCTCAGCAATAGATGAACCATGAGCCACAAGGTTGAGGATATACTCTACTGTCAAACGCGTACCTTTAGTTACTGGTTTTCCTACCATTCCTTGAGAATTAATAGTACTGCGACTGATTAATTCTTGATCGCTCATATTTATTTTTTTAACAAATAGTTTCTTTATTATATGTTTACAGCTTAATTGAATAGCGATCGCCTAATTTTGTAGCTAATTTTCTAGTTTTTAATTTGTTAACTCATCTAATAAGTAAATTATGAATACTTGTCGAACTAACGTTATTCCTCAGTGCGCCACGGCTTATACCAAGAACCCAGAGGACCTGTAGATGCGGCAAATTCTCCAACTTCACCCCAAGCACCCGCATAATCTCGCCAAGGTTGATCAGACAAAAGTTCAATATTAAGGAATGTATCCCATTGCTAACCTCCTGGTGCTGTTTTATCAGTACCAAAAATATTAAATGTGCCTGCACGGGGATAGAGGGCATGAGATCCCTTAGCACAGTAGACTTTAACCCGCTCTCCTTCCATTTCCACTTCCTCACGAGGGACGTATCGGCGATCGCTGTGGGCACTAAAGTATGCTCCAATAAGCTGATTATCTAGAGTTACAGCAGTGAAGTCTTCCCAATCTCCTTGATGCCTCAAAGCTAGTGAAGGGTTATAACCAAAAAAGAACCAGTATTGATGGAAAACACTACCATCATCACGATCTAATTTATAAAGAAACACAGGTACAATGTTGTTAGGGTTGGGACTGCCTTCGAGGGAATCTTTGTCAGCATCGAGAAACACATTCCAGGTTTTGCCGCGATCGCGATCTCTTGGTCGTCTATTCTTGTTATCAGAATTAATACTGAAACTATTAATAACTTTTAGAGGAATGTCGTAGTATTCTGGCGATCGCTCATTAATTCTGATCCATTCTTGAGCAACTTTGTTATAGCCAAAATCCTGACCCCAACTGATGTGATGCCGAAAGCGTGAGACCGAAATAAATTCTAGCGGATGCATCGGAAAGTGGGTATCTTCAGGGTGCAGCAAGACTATCGGAGCAAATTTAGACGCAGACATGAAGCTCAACCTCTAGTTATTGTTTCAATTAAACCAGAGCGATCGCTCTTTAATTTGCCAGCTTATAATTTTTTCGCTGATTAATTAAGAACTTTGAGCTGCTTTAACTTCCTCTATATGCTGTTCGCTCCATTCTGCCAGTAGAGATAATGGCTCAACTAAAGTTTCTCCCAAAGAAGTTAAAGAGTATTCAACCTGTGGCGGAGCAACAGGATATACTTCTCGTTTAATTAATCCATTCTGCTCCAATTTCCGTAAAGTTTGGGTCAAAACTTTCTGGGAGATGCCTTCAATTTTGCGTTCCAATTGTTTGTAACGCCTTGTTTGATATGCCAGACAATAAATGATAATTACGCTCCATTTATTACCAATAATGTCTAAAACCTGTTGAGTAGGACAGTTAAGGTTGAAAATCTCTGGTTCTGGTCGATTACGAATTAATTTACGTACCATTTGGTATGTATCTTACTTTTAAGTACCTTCTTGATTGATGACCTGGATTGGCTTAATCATATCAGTAAGGGATCTCAGTTTTCTCGGCAATACTCTAATTGTGCTGTTTACTGAGAGTTCTTATTGATCTCCTAAGTGATCGTTATAGAAGATCCTCAACATCAGAATCAGATGCGGGAGTATCAAATTCAGCCTTGGTTATTTAATTAAGGCTCAATCAATATTTCCACATCTTATTTTAGTGCCACCGTCAACATAGACTAAAACTTAATGAAATCTAATCTTTTTGACACTTTTCAATTAGGCTCCAGTACCTTAAATAATCGCGTAGTTATGGCTCCTATGACTCGTTTACGGGCAGATGGCAATGTTCCCACCGAGCTAATGGCAGAATATTATGCCCAAAGGGCTAATGCGGGTTTGATCGTTACTGAATGTACAATGGTGTCTCCCTCCAGCCAGGGTTACATGAATGTACCAGGAATTTATAACGATGCCCAAATTGCAGGCTGGAAATTCGTAACAGATGCCGTTCATGCTGCGGACGGTAAAATATTTTTACAGTTATGGCATTGTGGACGAGTATCTCACTCCGCTTTGCTTGATGGGTCACAACCAATTGCCCCTAGTGCGATCGCAGGTAAAGGTCAGCTACATACTCCCGTGGGCAAAGTAGATTTGGAAATGCCTCGTGCGTTAGAAACTTCAGAAATCAAAGAAATTATTGCTCAATTTAGTTCTAGTGCAGCTAATGCTCAACAAGCTGGCTTTGATGGAGTTGAATTACATGGTGCGTTTGGCTATTTGATCGATCAATTTCTGCAAGATGGTTCTAATCAACGCCAGGATCAGTATGGCGGATCTGTCGAAAATCGCGCCCGTTTTCTGCTGGAGGTAGTAGCCGCCGTTACCGAAGTTTGGGGAAGCGATCGCGTCGGCATCAAGCTTTCTCCTAGTAATACCTTTTACGGCATCTCGGACTCCGATCCTGAAGCTATTTTTAGTCATGTCATCAAGGCTTTAAATGAATACGATTTAGCTTACATTCATCTGATGGAACCTAACGAGATTGATTTGAGTACCCGTGAGGTCATCAATCCCGTTTTACCCGTGTTTCGTCCTTTATATCATGGCAATATCATTACTAATGGTGGTTATGACAAAGAATCGGGTAATCAGGCGATCGCTGAGAGAACTACTGAGTTGGTATCCTATGGCAAGCCTTACATTGCTAATCCCGATTTAGTGAATCGATTTAAGCAAGATGCCCCAATAGAACAACCCAATCCAAAAACCTTCTACGGTAGAGGGGATAAAGAAGATGCCCCCATCGGCTACACAGATTATCCGACACTGACATGAGATATTCAACCTAGCTTGAAAATAGAAGCTACAACAAACTAAATTTTTCGATTATTCTATTTTCATTCCTGGGTTGTGAACGCTGTTTTATGGTATCTCTTGCAAAAATAAACTGGGGGAATATTCACTTTTATAGTTCTGAACAAACAAAAATATAAATTGAATTTGACTTTGAGGCTTCTGATTTGGAAGTAAATCCTTGAGCTATAGCTGTTCTCATTTTAATGCGGTATAGTCCTGACCTTGGTTTTTGTCCTAAAGGATACCGCTACGCATATTGATTGTTAATAGTTGATTGTTAATTGCGGTGTACCTCACTAATTCGAGAAAGGCTATATTGTGGTTTTTAAAAAACATCGGAATTTGAAATGGTGGGCGACGCGCAGCTAGTACTTTAGTGCAACAAGCTATTTTTGAAACGATAATTTGCTTATATTACGTTTTGCCCACCCTACGGCTTACAATTAGCGACAGATTATCTATATTGATTGCCCTTTTAGCCAAAATTATTAACATCCAAGACAATCGCTACAGTGTTTAAGAGTTGGTGATTTTTTTCAAATTATGTTGAATTTCTGCCCACTGTCGGGGAAACTTCTCTTTCGAGTAAATTAGAAGGGCTTTATTGAGAAAAGCGATCGCCTGCTGATGGTTTTCTGCTTGGTCGCCGCGGACTCGATGGCGATATGCTCCCCCCAAATTATTATTTAACATTGCCCAATTGTAGGGAAATTTCTCTAGAGTATGAATAGAGAGGGCATTTTCGTAATGGGAAATAGCACGTTCGATGTTGTGTCCTTTGTCTCCTAACAAGCGCGTTTGAAAGGCATTGCCTAAATTGTTTTGTAACATTGCCCAGCGATTGGGGTTGGCAGCCAGTGTGTAGACACTGAGAGCTTGTTCTAAATGCTCAATTGCGGTTTCGATGTTATCTGCTTTATCTCCCACCAAGCGATTAGGATAAATATCCCCTAAATTATTGTGGCATGCTGCCCAATCTTGAGGATACTGCTCTAAAGTATGAACTGCCAAGGCTCGATTGTAGCAGGCGATCGCCTGTTCGATATTTTTGGTACGAAAAGTAGCCCTGTCTTCTGCTTGGGGTGCGGGCTCCCGTAGACCATAGGCAATACCCAAATTTCGCTGGGTATTACCCCAAATATAAGGATATTTTTCGCGGGTGATGACTTCTAAAGCCAAATTGTAGGTCGCAATTGCTTGTTCGATATTTTCGCGGCGACTGCCCAAAACGCGATCGCGATAAACGTTGGCTAAATTGGATTGAAGCATCGCCCAATCTTTAGGAAAAGTAGTTGGTTGATAAACTTTCGACGCTGCCTGGTAAGCGACAATTGCTAACTCAATATTGTTGGACTTATCTCCTGCGGGATAAGCACTGATTAAGTTCCCAAAATTGATTAAATCATTAGCGATCGTTTTTGCTTGATTAGGCTCAACCGAGATAATCGTTTCGTTTGCCCAGTATTGCAGAATTTTAGTAGTGTTGTGATCAAACTTATCCTGATTGTCCCGAATTAGAGCATATATTTGAGCAGGTGGCAGACGATTGGAAATCTGCTGGAGCAAATTCATCAAAAATGCAAAATACTCTTGGCGGCGACTAGAAGCAGGAGAATTATTGGTATTTTCAAGTTGCAGCAATTTACTCGCTAAATCGATCAAGCGCTCTGCGGGAGGAATATCTCCCGAGCGTCTTAGCTTATCCCCTACAGACATCAAGCAAGTAATAAACTCCTGATTGACTAACTCAGGATGGGCATTCAAGATGTTAATCTCCTGCTCTCGGGGATTGCTCAGTAAAATATCGATTAGCTTTAGGTGAGAAGGTTCTAATTTGCTCATGAAAAATCGAGACCAATCAGCTTTATTCTACAACCGTATAATATATCGAACTCTATTCCTAATATCTGTATCTTGTGACTGCAAATAAAAAACCAGCCCCTTCCATCGGCAGCATCGCTAAACTAGTGGCGATCGCTACATTGGTTAGCAAACTGTTTGGATTTGTCCGTGAATTAGTAGTTTCCGCCGCTTTTGGGATTGGTGCTGTCAAAAATGCCTATGCCTATGCCTATACTATTCCAGGCTTTCTCTTCGTCTTAATTGGGGGCATAAATGGTCCATTTCATAGTGCGTTGGTTAGTGTTCTAGCTAAAAAAGATAAATCTGAGGCGCCTGCAATTGTTGAGACAGTTTCGAGTTTGGTTAGTATTTTACTAATTGTGATCACCGTATCTATTGTCATTTTCGCAGGCAATCTAATTGGGATCTTAGGTCCTAAATTAGCCCCAGAAGTACAGCAGCTAGCCACCCTGCAACTACAAATTATGGCACCGATGGCTTTATTGGCAGGTTTAATTGGAATTGGCTTTGGTACCCTCAACGCTGCTGACAGTTATCTTTTACCTAGCATTAGTCCGCTATTTTCGAGTGCTGTAATTACCACTGGAGTAGCGGCAGTTTTGTGGAAATTTGGCGAGCAGTTAAATACTCCACAATATTTTCGCCTGGGAGCTGTTGTGCTAGCGGGAGCAACCTTGGGCGGAGCTATTTTACAGTGGCTAGCACAGTTAATTGTTCAGTGGCGGGCAGGGATGGGGGCTTTGAAATTGCGCTTTAATTGGCATCACCCAGGGGTCTTAGATGTATTCCGAGTTATGATTCCTGCCACACTTTCTTCTGGCATGCTGTATGTCAATTTAAATGTCGATCAGTTTTTTGTTTCAGGCATTGCTGGAGCGGCAGCAGCAATTCAAAACGCCACCTTTATCTTTATTACCCCCCTGGGAATTATCTCCAATGCTATTTTAGTCCCCTTATATCCCGCTTTTTCTCGCTTAGCAGCTCCCGAAAATTGGTCAGAGCTTAACGTAAGAATCCGCCAAGGTCTATTCCTCAGTGCCTTGAGCATGCTCCCCTTTACGGCAATTTTTATGTCTTTAGCATTACCAATCATCAAGCTAGCATTTGAACGGGGTCAATTCAGCGCGCAAAATGCAGAATTTGTGGCTTCCTTATTGGTGGTTTATGGTTTTGGCATGTTCTTTTATATGAGTCGAGATGTTCTTTTAAGAGTATTTTATGCTTTAGGGGATGGAACAACTCCCTTTAAAATCAGCATCATCAATATTTTTATCAATGCCATCCTTGATTACTTTTTGATCGGCATTTTTGGCGCACCAGGTTTAATTATGGCAACGGTGGGCGTAAATATAATTTCCCTGACGCTCTTTATCTGGATCTTGCATCGACGATTAAACGGTTTACCCTTAATCCGCTGGGGTAAGCAAATGTTGGGTTTATTTCTCGCAACAGCAGTAGCAGCATTTGCTAGCTATGGCGTAAGCCAAGCTTTAGAAAGGACAATAGGGAATGGTAATCTACTGCTGCTGTTAATAGAGTTAAGCATTTCCAGTGGAGTCGCAATTATCATTTTTGGCTTGGTTGCCATGCAGTTAAGATTACCTGAATTGAATATGCTAACAAATCGGATTAGGCAAAAGCTGGGTAGATAAAAATAAAGGTATACGGGTAAAGCTCCTGCACAAAAATACTACATAGAAACAAGGGCTATATATATAGATATGCTAAAAAGTCATGAATAGCAAAAGTCAATATCTTTTAAAGTTAGCAAAGCGCATTAGCAGAGTATATATTAGTAACCCAAAAACTAAAGCTACGATGGTTACTGGTTCGGTTGCACAAGGTCTCTGTGACGCATATTCTGACATTGATATGAGCCTCTATTATGAGGAATTACCTTCCGAAGAAGAGTTACGGTTTGCGCGAGTACAAAATCAGGGTTCAGAACGACTTTGGATCAGTGGAGATCGCAGTGAGGGAGGATTTGCCGAGGCTTATTTGGTTAACGGAGTGAATGTCAATTCGGTCATGTAACTATTGGACAATGGGAAACAGACATATCAATGATACTGGAACATCATCATATAAAGTCCCCCATGATGAAGGCAATGTCTGGGACTTTAATCTGTCTTCCTCTATACGGTGAAAAACTGATTCATGTATAGCAGGAGAGAATTAACAACTATCCAGAAGCACTAGCACTAGCACTAGCACTAGCAATGGTCAAAGAGTATCTTCAATTTTTTCCCTTATGGGGATCTCAAACAGAATTACTCTCTATTGTTTAGTGCTTCGGTAAATGAATGTGCTAATGCAAGACAAATTTTTGGCGATAATTGCTGTATGTGGGTTAGAGATCACCAACAATAGATTAAAGACTTTGATGATTTTTATTACCTAATTTTTAAACCAATTGTTCAGATACTTCAATCGGAAATTACAATTAATAGATCGAGCAATTCTGAATATTCTTTTTGCAATGAATCATATTGTTTGTTGAGTTTTTTATAGGCTTCAACCAAAGCTAATAAATCTTGAAATTTTTTAATTGCCAATTGTCGAGATTGTTCGGGATTTTGTTCGAGATAAAGCCTTAGTTTAATCACCTCAAATTGGGCTTCAATGGTCAGAGGATCTAAATTCATAATTCAACTAAAGTGGATTAAGCTGCTTTATAGGTCGGGGAATTATTAACCAAACTACCGTCTTCGAGATGCACAATGCGATCAGCAATATCTAGAATACGGTCGTCGTGAGTAACTAACAAAATCGTACTACCTTGTTCTCTAGCAAGTTTTTGCATGATATTAACCACATCTCGCCCTGATTTGCTGTCTAAGGCGGCGGTAGGCTCATCAGCTAAGACGATCGCAGGATGGGATACTAATGCCCGAGCGATCGCTACTCGTTGTTTTTGTCCCCCAGATAATTTATCAGGATAGTAATCAACCCGATCTGCTAAACCCACTTCTTCGAGGATAGCGATCGCGCGATTGCGCATTTCCTGTTGAGAATACTTACCGTGTACTTCCAGCCCCATCTGGACGTTTTGAGCCGCAGTTAAGCTGTGATGTAGGTTGTGCGCCTGAAAGATATAACCGTTGTTGCGTCTGGCTTGTACTAATTCCGCATCACTCGCCCCACACAGTTCCTTGCCCAAGATTTTACAACTTCCTGACTGAGGTGATCGCAAGCCGCTAATTAGAGTTAACAAAGTAGTTTTACCTGAACCCGAAGGACCTGTCATCAAGACTATTTCGCCGCGATTAATTTCTAAATCGATCTTAAATAACACCTGTTTGCGAAGTTCTCCTTTGCCAAATGAATGGTCTAAGTTGTGAATATCTATTACTGGTTGCTGATTAATCATGATTAATATATTCGTTTAGTTATTTAAAAATATTGATGTAAAAGCTAATAGCTGAGAGCTAATAGCTAATAGCTACGAGCAGAAAAACTATGTATGTTAAACAATAAAATGATCAGCGCCTTTAAAATATATCGGCAGGATCGGCTGAATGTAACTTGCGAGTGGCGATCGCTCCTGAGATACTGCACATCACAATCGTTAATGCCAGAACCAAAATAGCTCTCGACATTGGCAAAGCAATGGGTAATGCCGTAGCTGCTGCGGTAAGTTGATATAGTCCAATGGCTAAAATTGTGCTAGGAACAAATCCAGCGATTGAGAGGATGATTGCTTCTTCAAACACGACAGAAAGGAGATAGGAATTTTTATAGCCCATCGCTTTAAAGGTGGCGTATTCTGCTAGATGATCGTTAACATCAGTCGAAAGCACCTGATAGACAATTACAATGCCGACAATAAAACCCATCGTCGTTCCTAGAGTGAAGACAAAGCCGATGGGGGAACGGCTTTGAATATAAGTTAATTCTTTATCAATGTATTCTTTATGAGTATAAGCCTGTACGTCATCGGTCAGATGAGCATTTAAATACTGCCTGATTTGAACGGGATCTTGTCCTGGCGCGAGGTGAATAACACCCACGCTAACCGTACCCTGTTCTTTTCTAGGAAAAAGACGTAAAAAATTGTAGTCGCTAGTAATCAATGCCCCATCATCGGCAAATGAAGCTCCTACTTCAAATAATCCGCCAATAGTTAGGGTAAGGCGATCGCTTTCTGTCGTAACGGTTTGCCCCTGTTCGACTTGAGTAATAACTTCTTCATACTTTCCTCTAGAGGCGCGATCAAATAGTACCGTATCGGGGATTTTTACCCTGTTTAACTGGCGATTGACTTCAGGTAAATTAAAAGCAGGTCTTTCAGGATCGAAGCCAATAACCATCATCGAAGTTTTTTCTCGGGTTTGCGGATTGCGCCAATCAGTAGATCCAATATAAACAGGTTCGGCTGAAACTATTCCAGGTACATCCATCGCCTGATAGAGTCGCCGTCGCGGAAAAGTATATAGCTTATTAAAGTTAGTTGCCTGGCTACTCAGGAGAATAACATCTCCGTTGATCGCACGAGGATACTGAGTATTGGTAGTAAATAAAGCATCTTTAAATCCCAACTGCATAAACATCAAGATGTCAGCAAAAGCAATTCCCGCCAAAGCAGTCAGCATTTTGATCTTGTCATGTTTTAGTTGCAGCCAGCCTAAAGGGGTGCGGTTTTTTATGGCTTTAAACATAATTTTGCGATCGTTGTTAATGAATTGTTGATTGTTAATTGTTGATTGTTAATTGTTAATTGTTGATTGTAGTTATCCAATGGATACTTCCTACTTCCTACTATCTACTCGCTACCTCCTACTTCCTATTTCCTACTTCCTACTTCAATCTTTACGTTTACTTGCAAGTTAGTTAACCCTGTCACCTGTTTGCTAGATTCTTCATCTAGTTTGATTTCAACTTCTACAACACGAGCATCAATGTTGGCTGTAGGATCGGTGTTGACTACGTTTTGGCGTTCAATTTCCAAGCCAATTTGCTCTACGGTGCCTGTAAGTTGTGCTGCGATCGCACTACTGGTAACTGTTGCGGGTTGCCCGACAGCAATTTTTGGGACGTCGCTTTGATAAACTTCCGCCACGGCATACATCTGGTCGGTCTGCCCAATTCTGGTAATGCCTTCGTCGCTAGAGACGATTTCTCCTGGACGGGTGAGGATTTTAATGACGGTGCCTGGTTGGGGGGATTTGATATAAGCGTGATCAATTTCTATCTGGGCGGTTTTGACCGCGGCTTGGGCTTGTTTAACTTCGGCTTCTGCCACTGCCACATCTACAGGACGTACTTCAGAAATGCGATCCAAAGTTGCTTTAGCTTCGGCAATTTGTTTTTCTTGGGCGAATTTGATACGGTTAAGATTTGCTTGGGCTTCTGCCAATTGCTCCCTAGTGGTGGCTAGGGCTAAGTACTTACTATCTCTTTCGGATGCCGAGATTGCCCCATCTTGATACAGTTGCTGATGACGTTGATATTCTATCTGGGCGTTGCTGACCTCGGCTTTAATTCTCGATACCGTCGCCTGTTGCGCCATAATGTCATTGTCTCTTTCGGCTTCAATTCTGGCGATCGCAGCTTCCTGGGCTTTAATTTCTCCTGTTTTTGCCCCTGCCTTTACTTGAGCTAGATTGGCTTGAGCAACTCGAACTTGTTCTTGTGCTTGGGTTAAAGCTGCTGCCAAGCGATCGCGACTATCTAAGATGGCAATTATCTGACCTGGCTCGATTTTGTCTCCTTCTTCGACTAATAGTTCTTCAATCCGATTGCCTTCGGCTGACGAAGATACAGCTACTTGAATTATTTCACCACTAGGTTCTAACCTTCCTAATGCTGTTACCGTCTGGATTTCTGGCACTGTCTCAGCGGGGACTTTGGTTGGAGTATTATTTGCTGTTTGCAGTTGATAAATTGTTACACCACCCAGAATCAGAGCAAAACACGCGATTATCATTGAGATTTTCTTAGTGGGAATTTTGGCAGATCCTGATTGGCGATCTGTATATTGCATGGTAAATTTAGTTTACTAAACCGTTTAGTTTACTTTGAGGCGATTAATTTCATTGAATATAAAGTGCAATCGGCAACTCTAATATTCCCATTCAGGAATTTGATTCATTACCAAATCTTGTTGGTTACTTTGACAATTATCTTCCAGTGAATCTTGTTTGTTAGATAAGAGGCTGCGATCAGGGGCGAACATATATCGCTCAGATTCGTTTGAAGTGAAACCGCTAAACCAAACCACGCTCATGATTTTTTGCATCATACCCATGTCGAGAAATTCAGCACAGGTTAATTGGGACATGTTTTTGATTTTGTCGCTATTTGATGCGGTTACGGTAGCAGGATATAAAAATGATGTCGTAGCGGCAAATAGAACTGCTGTTTTAAAAGCAAAAAGTTTAAAATTCATCTTAAGTGACCAAAATATAACTAACAATTTCATACTAGGTCTTTGACAATGCGATCGCTTCGATCCAATGTCCAGTATTCAATTGGACTATAGTACATAAAATCTTGGGGCTAAAATTGGACTATAGTACGTTGAATTGATAAATCATTCGACATTAAATACCAAAACAACAACTAAGTTGATTCGTACTAAAACTATGATTTCACTTACTTAGTGCCAAGCAGACCGATATAAATTTCTTTTGTGTCTAGCCTGTATCCAAATAGTGAGGTACACCCAATCAACAATTAACAATTAACAATTAACAATTAACAGAAAAAGATATAGCTTCCAAGCCAAATAAAGGTCACTCTTTTTCTCGCCAGGGCATAATTATGAAATATTTCAATCGCCTGAAAGCAAATCCTTTGCGACTGCTACTTTATTTAGAGTGGATCTTGTTTGTTATTAGTATGTTTGCTGAGTTTTGGGTTGATCGCAGCACCTTTCCCTTGTTTATCAATTTCCCCTCAATTTTCCCTGAATTAATCCCTCAACTTTTTCCCTTGTCAATCTTGTTAGCGATCGCCTTTTTAGTCATGGGTATTTGGCAACCCCAAGGTAAATGGTGGGAAAATGCTAGTTATATTGGATTGGGATTTGTGCTGATCGGCTTAATTGGAATTACTGGCAATGCTTCGGTTCGCCTATTACCCCCATTGCTTTTAATTATGGTGATTAGAGGCTGTCTTTGCTTCAATTTATCAGGGTCGATTATCGTTGCTGCTACTTCATTAACTTGGTTTTTCGTTTCCCTATTTTTTACCCTCAACGAACGTTTAAAATTGCCAGGAATTCAACAAATATCGGCAATTATTACCTCAGATATCCAGCCCGACGTCATCTATCAGCTCTATTCCAATGAAGAACAATTAAAGCTGCTGATTCATAGCATGGCAACTAATATTAGTTTTTTGTTTTGCTTAATTTCAGTCTTTGTTTTTCTATTAGTTAATGCTTTGAAGGCAGAATATTTTTCTCGATCTGAACTAAAATTAGCCAACGAACAATTAAGAGAATATGCTTTATTGATTGAAGATCGGGCAATGCTACAAGAGCGAAATCGAATTGCGCAGGAGATTCATGATTCTTTGGGTCATTCATTGACTGCTCAAAATATCCAATTGGCTAATGCTTTGATGCATCTGCGTAGTGATCCTGACAACAGCGAGCAATTTTTATCAGAAGCCAAACAGCTAGGTTCTAATGCTCTACAGGAGGTACGTCAGTCTGTTACTACTCTGCGTTATGATCCTTTGAAGGGTAAATTAATCAGCGAAGCTATTGCTGAGTTAGTATCAGATTTCCAGCACCGTACAGAGATTGCCTTTAACTATCAATGCTTGGTAGCTCACAGACTGCCACAAAAAATCACCACTACGGTTTATCGAATTGTGCAGGAGGCTTTGACTAATATCATCAAGCATGCAGAGGCAACGGAGGTTGATATTTCACTTCAGATACTAACCAATCAGCTAGAAATAAGAGTTGAAGATAACGGTATTGGCTTCGATCCTCTAGAAAATACTACAGGCTTTGGTATTCAAGGTATGGGAGAAAGAACTAAAGCTTTAGGTGGCAAATTCAAATTAGTATCTGAGCCAGAAATTGGCTGTAAAATTAGCGCAACAATTCCCTTAGTGGCTAAACTTGACAATATTTTGCTCGATGAAAGATTAATGACCAATAAACAGTAACTAATATGAAATACAAAAAAGAATACTAAGTATCAAACTGAAGTAATGAGTATTGAGTTTTTACTAACCATTAACGAAAATAATTTCATTTGTAGCAAATATTTAAGTATTTCATATAATAATCAATGATTCGTATTTTGTTAGTAGACGACCAAACTATTATTCGCCAAGGATTGAGAAATCTCTTAGAATCTCAAGCAGACTTTCAAATAGTGGGAGAAGCAGAAAATGGTAGAAAAGCAGTTAACCTGGTCGAAGAACTACATAAAACTCCCAGCGAACCAGATTTGATTTTGATGGATGTGAGAATGCCAGTGATGGATGGAGTTGCGGCAACCAAAAAATTATCAGAACAATTTGCTTCTATTTCGATTCTGGTTTTGAGTACTTTTGATGATGAAGAATACGTTACTAAAGCGATGCAGTTTGGAGCTAAGGGCTATTTACTCAAAGACACACCTATAGAAGAAATCGCTCAGGCGATACGAGCTGCTATCAAAGGTTATACTCAGTTAGGTCCTGGTTTGTTCCAAAAATTTTTGTCTCGATCTAAAGATATTGCCATTCCGCACGAACTACAGATAGCACTAGAGGCTCTAACACCCAGGGAGCGAGAAGTGCTAGCTCTCGTAGCTAAAGGGGCAAACAACAAAGAAATTGCTCAGGAATTATACATTTCTGAGAGAACGGTTAAAGCTCATATCACTAGTATTCTCAGTCAATTTAGTCTGCGCGATCGCACTCAAGTGGCAATTATAGCTACGCAATATGGATTGGTTTAAGCTTATCTCTGCCTCAAAAGAACATGAATTTTGTGTTGATTGCTAATTGTTGATTGTTAATTGTGCAATCAAAGACTATTTAGTAAAAAATGAGATGATTGTTCTCCCAAGAAAACTAAGTTAACTCTAAAGCAAGATCAAAAATGAGCAATGTCGATTAAAAATCAGCTCGCTAAATCAGAATTGCTCACTTCTCTTTTTCGAGGTGCTGCGATCGCCCTCTTAATTCAACTATCGGGTATTGCCACTCTTTACACTATGCAGGTGTGCTTAGCGCGCTGGATGGGGGCGAATCAATATGGTGTTTATGAGTACGTTATTAGTATTGCTACCTTCTTAGGGTTCTTAGCGGCATTAGGTTTGCCTAATTGCTTACTGCGATTTATCCCTAAGTATATTGTTCAAGAAGACTGGGGCAAATTACGGGGGATTATTTGGGGAAGTTGGCGTTATGTGCTGCTGAGTGGACTATTTGTGGCTCTAATTAGTGGAGTATTACTAGTAGCTTGGGATGCCTATAGATCGGATATTGCCCTGGCATCTTTTTTGGTGGGAGTTGGCATGATTCCCCTCCAGGCATTGCTCAGACATCAACGAGAAATGTCTCGGGGTATCAAACGGATGACCTTAGCATATCTCCCCTCAACCATTGTTTTTCCCTTGCTATTAATTGCGGGGGCATTTTACTATCGCCATAATTTATCTAGTAGTAAAGCGATCGCTCTTACCTGGTTGTGTTTAGCTTTAATTTTGACCTGGCAGTTATGGCTGTTTCAGCGACAATTACCAGCACAATGTTACTCAACTCCAGTAGTTTATTCCCGTAAAGAATGGTTTGCTGTCGCGCTACCACTGCTATTTAAAGATTCGGCTTTTGTGGTGCTATCCCAAACCGATATCCTGATGATTGGCACGATGCTCGGCTCATTTCAGGTGGGTATCTATGGTGCTGGCTTTAAAACCGCTGCAGGAGTCAGCTTTATTCTGGCTGGAGTAAATGCGATCGCGGCACCGATGTTTGCTACTCTCCATGCTCAAGAAGACTATGCAGGCCTACAAAAGCTTACTTCTTCGGTTGCCCGTTGGATGTTCTATCCCACCTTGATTTTGGCTGTATTGTTAATCGTAAGTGGAGATCGCGTCTTGGGTTTATTTGGGGCAGAGTTTGTCGCTGCCCGTTGGTCAATGACGATTCTAATTTTAGGACAGTTAGTTAATGTCGGGGCAGGTTCAGTCGGCTATTTAATGGAAATGACGGGACATCATCGACAATCTGCTTTTGTCCTGGGTTGTACTGCTGTTTTAAATCTCCTGCTCAATGCTATTTTAATTCCCATGTTCGGTATCATGGGAGCGGCGATCGCTACTGCTACGACAATGGCACTGTGGAATATCTGGCTACACCAGCTAGTAGTTAAGCATTTAGGTATTAGACCCTCAATTGTTTCTACTATCTGCTCCAGTAGATTCAACTAGGTTATTTCAAAACATTCTAAAAATACCAGAAGATTAACAACTTGATTTATTAATCTTAATGCTTTATGCAGACTCTAAATAAGACTTGGTAAATAGCGCATCAAGCTTGATTCCGATACTCTCTAAATTTTTCTTACCTAAACCCTCGCGATCAATAACGCATAAAGCTCGATCAACAGTTGCTCCTAATTTTCGCAACTGGTTAACGGCATCAATAATCGCACCACCAGAGGTAACTACATCTTCCATGATGAGTAATTGCTTATCTTCGACTGTTCCACCTTCAGCCAATTTGCAGGTACCATAAGTTTTTGCTTCTTTTCTTACAAAAAGTAGTGGAATATCTGTTTGCAATGATAAAGCCGTAGCCAGAGGAATACCGCCCATCTCAAGACCAGCTATAGCATCTATATTTTCAGGGATAAAAGACGTGAGTTGACTGGAAATCTCAAACAATAGTTTAGGCTGCGCTTCAAAAAGGTATTTGTCGAAATACTCATTCACCTGTTGACCAGAGCGCAAGGTAAACTGACCCGTTATTTTTGATGTCTGGTAAATTTTTTTAGCTAAAGTTAATTTATCCATAACTCCATCCATCGACATTTTTAAAAATTGCTTGAATATTGCTGCATATAAAAATTATTAGCTACCTATCAAGACATTTAAGAGAAAACTAAATTATATGCTTAGAGGTCACGATGAGAAAAACTAAATTATATGGCTTAAGTCTATTTTCCTTGGCTACACTGCTTCCCTTCCTACCAAACATCACCCCTTCCGCGAATGCCTGTGCGATTGTCGATGCCACAACTCAGGTAGCACTGCACAGCTCTCCCGATCCTGCTAACCAGCAAAACACTGTTAATACTGGTCATGATGGCAATTGTTTAGGTAATGCTGTCGTCGGTACCACAACGCAAGTAGGAGTAGGTGCTGCACCACAACAACAAATTAACCAAAGCGACTATTTTGTGGGGGGTGGCGATCTTAACAACACAGGTTTAACCAGTCCTGTAATTGAAGTAACACCCCAGACTCAGATTGACATGCAAATACCCACCTACGATCAGCAGTTCGTTGATGGGTTAGTTCCACAGTAAGTAAAGGATGAACTATAAATCATGAAGGATTAGGAGTTGATTAATTCCGATCTAGTGATCGATAATCCTCATCCTTCATACTTCATCTTTTGATTTCTATTTACCCATTCCTAGCTGCTGAGCTTTCTGATAAACTTTCCCCTCAGTCAACAGTGAAGGGGCAATCACTACGTCTACCTGCTGCATTTCTTTGAGGTCTTTAGCTCCCAAAGTCCCCATACTGGTTTTAATGGCACCCAAGAGGTTGTGGGTACCATCATCAAGTTTGGCGGGACCGACTAAGATTTCTCTGATCGTACCTGTAGTTCCTACCTTAATGCGTGTACCACGGGGCAATACAGGACTAGGGGTTGCCATGCCCCAGTGAAAATCTCCTCCAGGAGCTTCCGCTGCACGAGCGATGGGAGAGCCAATCATCACCGCATCGGCTCCACATGCCAGACATTTACAGATATCACCTCCAGTGACAATGCCGCCATCAGAAATCACTGGTACATATCTACCAGTTTCTGCATAATAATCATCCCGTGCAGCAGTACAGTCAGCAGTGGCAGTAGCCTGAGGAACGCCTACCCCGAGAACTCCACGAGAAGTACAGGCTGCGCCAGGTCCAATCCCCACCAATACCCCAGCTGCTCCAGCTTTCATCAACTTGAGAGCAACTTCGTAAGTTACACAGTTACCCAACACTACAGGCATCGGCATCTCTTGACAAAAACTGGCAAGATCTAAGGGGTCAATCGCCTCTGGAGATAGGTGATCCGTAGACACTACCGTTGCCTGGACAAAGACGAGGTCGGCTCCCGCCTCAGCCACAATTTTGCCGTACTTACTGGCTCCTGCGGGAGTTAAACTAACAGCGGCGATCGCATCTTGACTCTTAATTTCTTTAATTCTCTTGGAGATCAACTCAGGCTTAATCGGCTCGGCATAGAGTTCCTGCATCAAGCCCACAAAGCCGTCTTTTCCGACTGACTCAATTTTGTTTAAGATTGGCTCTGGATCTTCATATCGGGTTTGTATTCCTTCTAAATTTAAAACCCCAATTGCTCCCAACTGTGATAGTAAAACCGCCATTTTGACATCAACCACGCCATCCATCGCACTTGCTAGGATTGGTATTTCGCGGTTGATTCCGCCAATTTCCCAGGTAGTATCTGCCAGACTAGGGTCTAGGGTACGCACTCCAGGGGAAAGTGCTATTTCATCAAATCCATAGGCTCTGCGAGCCTGTTTTCCGCGACCAATTGATATTTCCACGCTCTTGATTCGTTCCCAAAGCTTATTAGCTTAGGCTATCAAATTTTATCCCTCTTTGAAAATGGATTGGGGGTAAAAGATTTTTCATATTATTCATCAACCTATTATCAACCTGCTTTTTTCTAAAATCATAATGATGTAATTTTGGTTTCAGGCGATCGCAATTAGGATAGTGATTAATTTTTCTCATAGCTCCTAAGACTGTCGCCACACTAAAATTAGTTCACACTATAAATTGAAGGTCAATCAAAAATGTCCTGAAGTTAGAGGTATTCTGTATTGTCTCCCGAAGAAACACATAATCAGACAGAGCTAGAACAAACGCTCTTAAGTTTTGAAGCGATTACTGCCGAGTTGAACTATCGTCAGGCACAAAATTCTCTACGTAATCTGATTAGCAATCTTGATTTAACAGCTGAAGAACAAACTGGCTTGGAGTCAGAAATCGAACGCTTAACGCAGATGCTAGACAAGCTAGAGCAGTCGGTAGTACAAATTGCTGCTTTTGGTATGGTTGGTCGAGGCAAATCTTCCGTACTCAATGCTTTGGTGGGACAAGATATTTTTCCCACAGGGGCACTCCACGGCATTACACGCAGTATCGACACCGCTAACTGGAAATTGCAGCCAGAGCAAATTGCCCAGACTTCAGAGAATCTACAGCGCTTAACTATCTCGGGCAACCAAGGAGGAGAAATCCAACTGCTAGACACTCCAGGGATTGACGAGGTGAACGGGGAGGCGAGGGAAAGTTTAGCCTGCGATTTAGCCCAAAGAGTCGATCTAATTTTATTTATCGTCTCGGGAGACATCACCCAAGTTGAATATCGAGCTTTAGCCAAACTAAGAGAAGCAGGCAAGCCGATGCTATTGGTGTTTAACAAAATCGATCAGTATCCTGAAGCGGATCGAATTGCCATCTATCAGAAAATTAAAGAGGAACGAGTCCGCGAATTGATTTCCCCTGACGAGATCATTATGGTGGCGGCCTCGCCTATTGAAGTAAAAGGAGTAAAGGATAGTACTGGGAAACTCAAAGTACAGCGAGTTCGAGGTACGTCTCAAGTACAGGCTCTCAAGCTGAAAATCCTGGAGTTATTAGAACGGGAAGGTAAATCACTAGTAGCACTTAATAGCATGCTGTTTGCTGATGAAATCAATGAAAAGCTCTTGCAGCGTAAATTAGCCATTCGCGATCGCGCTGCTAACGATCTCATAAATCGCGGCACGATGGTCAAGGCGCTAGCAGTAGCTCTCAATCCTGTAACGGCAGTAGATCTATTTTCGGGAGCGATGATCGATGTGGGGATTATCCTGGCTTTATCCCGCCTTTATGGCATTAATATGACTCAATCAGGAGCCATCCAACTACTCAAAAACATTGCTCTAAGTATGGGAGGGATCAGTGCCAGTGAACTATTAACTACCTTGGGCTTAAGCTCGGTTAAGGGGCTATTAGGCTTGACTATTCCTGCCACTGGAGGTTTATCCTTGGCTCCCTATTTATCAGTGGCGATCGCCCAAGGAGGAGTAGCTGGAGTATCTTCCTACGCCATCGGACAGGTAACTAAAACTTATTTAGCCAACGGCGCTTCCTGGGGCGAACAAAGCCCTAAAGTAGTAGTGCAAAAAATTCTGGATTCTTTAGATGAAAAGTCAATTCTCAATCGAATTAAAACTGAATTGCGAGCTAAATTAACTCGTGCTTGATCTTAATGTTTTAATTTTTTTGAGCTAAATTAAAGCTTTGGGGAGAAAGAAGCGCGATCACTTTGATAATTTTTCTCTTGCTGTTGCTGGAGAAACTCATTAAGCCGATCTGCCCCCCCAATATATTTACCTCCCAGCCAAATTTGAGGAACTGTTACAGGTGTTTTCGGATCTATTAAAGGCTTGACTCTTGCCAACATTTCGTAGAGCGCGCGCGAACTGCGAACTACATCATGATATGTATACTGAATTCCCGCTTCTTCTAAGTCGGCTTTCGCTTGCTTGCAGTGAGGACAGCTTTCCTTGCCAAACAAATGACTCCTCTCAATTGGAGCTTTACTAGCATATGCTTCGATTACTGCTTGAGTTAATAAACCGCGATTGAGGGCATGTCCTTGACTGATTACCTTTCCCGCAACCATAACTATCGGTGCATGCCAGCCTCCTTTTAGTAATGGTTTCCACCATTCTGTTAACCATTCGCGAATCTCTAACTCGACTGGAATACCTGCCAACTCTTGTTGAAGAGTGTCTAAAATTACGTCTTTAGTCAAAGTGCATTCTCCACAGGGAATTTTAACTTTAAATGGTCCCCAAGCCCCTGCCCAGCGAAATAAGGTAATTGGTACTTTATGCATGGTT
>JBCDEP010000243.1:0-6088 GCA_039179675.1 Cyanobacteria bacterium P01_G01_bin.67 | reverse complement strand
CGATCGCAAATCTAAGCTAATTTATCGCTAATAAGACGATTGAGACTTACATCTTGTTCTGCTGCTTCAATTGCTAACATTCGATGACGTTCGGGAGTAATACGAACTTGAAACTTGCCACTATAGTTTTTCTCTGAAATTAGGGTTGGTATTTTTTCGCCACCTGTTCCGAGATCGGCAACAATATCTTTAACTAAGTTAGTAATACCTTTAATTGTTTGATTTCTTAATTCCCAAAATGCGATCGCCATATTCCCCAGAGCAAAATATCGCGATCGCATATAATTATGTTGTCAATTAAACTATTCTGCTAAATTTGCTGCCCGTTGCTTAACCTGATTGAAATTAACATTAACTGCTTGAGCTATTTTAGTACCGTAATCTTGATCGGCTTTATAAAAGAACGCAGACATTTCAGTTCTAATTTCTTGGTCTTTTACTTGACCTAAGTCTCCTGCCAAGTTAGAAATCAAGTGTTCGCGATCGACTTGGTCGAGTTCTCGATAAAAATCTCCCGCTTGTTGAAAATTGAGAGTTTTTTCAATTGGTGCTTGTTGTGTTGTCCCGGAAACTGGTAACTTTGAGTATCTTGCTTGTTCTTTTTCCGTGAACGAACCTTGACGACGGCTGGGTTGGTAATTGACATCTTTTCTACCGTTGGCGATATTACCAAAACCACCTTGATTACCATTGGCAACGTCAACCCGAGGACTATTAATCGGTAGCATCTTATGATTGACCCCAAGACGATATCTCTGGGTATCGGCATAAGAAAAGAGTCTTCCTTGCAAGAGTCGATCTTCAGAGGCTTCAATTCCAGGAATCATATTACTGGGGGCTAAAGCTGACTTTTCGGTTTCTAGAAAAAAGTTGTCTGGGATGCGGTTAAGAGTCATGGTACCTACCTTCTGTTCTGGAATTAGCTCAGGTGACCAGATTTTAGTCGCATCGAGGGGATTAAAATCGAAGTTATCTAACTCACTAGGATCGATGGTTTGAATATATAAATCCCAGGAAGGGTAATTACCTTGTGCAATGTTGTTATAAAGATCGCTAGTGTAGAGATTAAAATCTTTGGCTTGCATATCTTTAGCCTCTTCGGCTGAAAAGTTATGTTCCCCCTGGTTAGTTTTCCAGTTGAATTTGACGTATTTAACTTCACCGTGGTCGTTAACAAATTTATAGGCATGAACGCTAGAACCGTCCATCTCACGATAGCTTTTGGGAGTACCTAAATCCGAATAGAGACGGGTCAGCATATGGGTACTTTCAGGAACATGGGAGAAAAAATCGAAAAAGCGATTAGGATCTTGCTTATTGGTAATCGTGTCTGGTTTTAGGGAATGTACCATATCGGGAAATTTGATTGCATCTCGGATGAAAAAGATCGGTAGATTATTGCCGACTAAATCCCAGTTACCACTGTCGGTATAAAACTTGGTAGCAAATCCTCGCGGATCGCGTAAAGTTTCAGGAGAGCCTTTGGAGTGGATGACAGAAGAAAAGCGAACAAACACGGGGGTTTTTTTGCCAGCCTTCTCGAAGAGAGAGGCAACTGTAATATCGGAAAGATCTTCCGAACTGACAAACTCTCCGTGAGCCCCAGTACCACGAGCGTGTACTACTCGTTCGGGAATGCGCTCGCGATCAAATCGAGCTAATTTTTCGATCAGCTGAGTATCTTGTAACAGAACTGGACCACTATCTCCAGCAACTTGGGAGTTTTGATTATCTCCTACTGGCGCACCATTATCACGGGTCAGAATTGGTTGAGCTGTATTAACATTGGGAGCCTGTGCGTGGGAGACATTGGTAAAAATCACGATTGATGCTACGACCAATATGCTCAACAAAACTGAGTAACGATATTTTAATTTGGGTAATTTCATAATTCTAGAGAGGGAACGGATTACAACATCAGGGGTTCTCCATAGACGAAGCAGAGATAGCTAGCTTGCCCCAGCTGTCTTCTAGGCTTTTGGGAACCAAAAGAATAAAGTAATAAGTTTATTGGAATAATATTTAAATCAGAATAATTCTTATCTAGGAATAAATCAATAGTAATAAATGCTTATTTTAAGTAATTGTTAAAAATAAAACTTGAATCCTAGTTGGGAAAACTTAGGTGTTACATATAATTACCATCACTTATTGATTTAGTGCAAAGAAATATTACAATACTAGTAAAAGAGAAAAAATTAAGGCGTAAGTCAATGAATCATTCGACAGAGAGTATTACTGCGACCCTTAAATCGAAAGGGCTGAGGGTGACACCCCAGAGATTTGCCGTATATGCCAATCTGTTATCCCGTTCGGATCACCCAACTGTGGAGCAAATTTTAGAAGATCTGAATCAGAATTTTCCTATTTCTTCCCAGGCAACAATTTATAGTTCTTTACAGGTGCTACGAGAAGTAGGATTAGTGGAAGAGGTTTTATTGGACGAGGGAGTTTCTCGTTACGATGCCAATATGGAGTATCATCATCATTTTCGTTGCTCTAGTTGTGGCATGATTGAAGATATCCCCTCAAATCAATTTGCGGCTTTGAAGTTAGATAAATTGCGTCCAGGTCTTAAGGCAGAAACTTATGAAATAATTGTTCATGGCTTATGCGATCGCTGTAACGTAGCGAATACAGCACAGTAAATCAAATATTCAATTTAGGTGACATAACCCTGAGAATAAGCTTGATGTATGGCTTGAATACGAGTACGAGCCTGTAATTTGTGTACCGCATTACTAATATGAAACTTAACTGTACGATCGCTGATAAATAATTTCTGAGCAATTTCGCGATCGCGCATACCTGCGGCTAGGAGTTGAATTACCTCTTGTTCTCGGTGGGAAAGATTGATCTGCGGTTTAGCCTTAGTTACGTAGGGTAAAGATAGTTTGATTTGAATTATGTTGTCGTCGTAGATATTAGATTGCAATGTTCCATCTAGGCTAGAAATTGCCACTACTAGCTCTCTAAAGATAGTTTCTGCGGTTAAATTTGCTTCCAGGACTAACATCGCCTCTAAATCAAGGCACTTATTGCTATAGGTCAAACGACAATAGCTACAGTTATGAGTCTTAAAAATCTCGGCGGCTTTTAATAGAATATAAGTGCCAGAAATATTTAACGATCGCTCAGTGCCGACTAAAATTAAGCGTAAGTTACTTAAGATGTTAGATATTTGTTCCGACAGCGGAATATTAATCAGCAAATCTGCGTTTTGCAGTTGCGATCGCAGCTGAGACTGTTGTTGATATATTTGGGCATTCTGCACCGCCACGGAAACTGAACTACAAAGTATATTTAAGGCTTCGAGAAACTCTTGTGCTAGAGGATGGCGACTAAAAACCGCTAACACCCCAATCGTTTCACCCCGCACCATCAAAGGTAAACCCACAAAGCCACAAATCTGGTTATCAATTGCCCATTGACGATCCTTAACCCAAGACTCTGCTGCTAGCTGATTACTTAAAAAAGGAATACCATGCTGGGCAATTCGCCCTACTTTATAAGCACCCATTGGCACCCGAGCAAAGTCCCCATTAAGACGGGTATATAAACCCGCAGAAGCTACCAGTCTCAATGCCGTGCCATCGCTTTCTACCAGCCAGATGCGAGCAAAAGAACAACCAAAGAGATCGACCAAGCCATCTGTGATCTTAGCAGCGAGTGCCTGTGGTTCTAAACAGCCAGATAGACTTTGATTGAGGCGATCAACATTTTGTAGTTCCAGTAATAATCGAGTGGGGTTGATTAAGGCATGGTCAACATTAGACACAAGAGCAAATATTAATAATGCTCAGGGTAAAGAAGCAATTACCCTGAGAATTCATTTAACTAATCTGTGGTGAGTACTATTTAATGGGATTTTAAATATTTATCCTGTAGTTAAAGTTACAAATGCCCTACTCGTTTGACGGTGTGATTCTGTCCTAAAGTTTAGATGTGATCGCCATGTTTTTAGGTGTTTGACTACGTTTGCCATTAACAATTAGAGGAACACCATTATCAGGAGCAATTGTTGCCCCACGACGTTTGGGTCGAATTGGGCGATCGCTGGTTAAGCTCAAGTCCCATCCTGTGAGGATCTTGGCTAAAACTAGTTTCATCTCCAGTAAAGCTAGAGCGTAACCAATACAGCGACGATTACCGCCACCAAAGGGCAGAAATTCATAAGGGGAATACTGACGCTCTAAGAACCTTTCTGGTTTAAATTGCTTCGGTTCAGGATATAGATCCTGGCGATGATGAGTTAGGTAGATCGCAGGTGCCACCATTTCTTCGGTATCAAACTGATGACCCATAATGGTGAAGGGTGATTTACCACAGCGGAGAAAAGCAATAAAAGCCACGGGATAAATCCGAAGTGTTTCGTTACAAACGGCGGTTAAATAGGGCAGGCGGGAAATTGCGAGGGGATCGGCATCAATGTCAACATCGGCTAATTCTGCTAGTAATTTTTGCTTGACTTCAGGCAGCTTATGAATCCAGTAAAATGCCCAAGACAAAGCCGTAGCAGTAGTTTCATGACCAGCTACTAATAAAGTCATCATCTGATCTTTAAGCTCAATATCGCTTAATCCTTGTCCCTGTTCGTCACAAGCAGACATCATTAAACTCAAAACGTCGTTACCTGATGATTCAGGATTAGTTCTTCTCTCATCAATTTCGGCTTGCAATAACTCATAAATCTTACTTTTGCACCGTACGACTTTGCCCCAGGGACTCCACTCGCCCCAATCCTGCTGTAAAAAAGGCAGAAAGATAACGCTGGCTTTCAGGGGAGATCCTGTTAAATCCAGTAACTCAATCAACGGCGGTTTTATTTGCTGATAACGTTCTCCCTCACTCAACCCAAACACAACGTGCAGGATTGTTTCTAGGGTAATATCCTGCATTGCCTTTTGCACCACCAAAGTTTGTTGCTCTTGCCAACGATTAGCTACTTTATCAGTAATTTGACAAATAGTTGCGGCGTAAGATTTTACCTTTTCACCATGAAAAGGGGGCATCATTAGCTTGCGTTGTCGGCGATGTTCTAAACCATCGAGCAGCACTAGAGAATTTTCTCCTAGTAAACTGGCGGCAAGATTGTTAGTCTTACCCACATCAAATTGTCTCGCATCGACACTAAAAACTTCCTCAATGGCTTGGGGATTGCTAGTTACGGTGAAAGGAGGCAGCCCCATAAAATTCAAATTGAAAGTATCGCCGTATTTTTGAGCGCATTCCTCTAAAAAATCAAGGGGACGAAAAATCCAGTGCATTAACTGAATCAAGGGCGAACTTTGAGGTCCATTTAAAGATTTCATAATTTAATTTTGCTAAATTTTTGACCTTATAAATTTCCTTGGCGATCGGGAGTGTTCAACCAATATTATTGTTGCACTTAAATCATCGTCAGGCATTGTTTAGACTGGAAAATTAGGTTCTTCAGGAATAGGCTCGACCTTTTTCTGAAACCTTTGTTATCTAATATACAGAAAAGAATGCAATCAATAATCCTATTAGTAAATTAACTATAAAATTAGCGAGAGAATGATAAGGAGAATATTCTATCTGACTAATAACTTGTGGCTAGATAATGGTAAAGCATCAGCGATCGCTGATGCTTTACTTAAATTAAATAGGTGGTAAGATCACCAACAAAACACAACAATTATTCTCCTGTTATCTCGAACTTACGTTGAATAAATCATCCTCTTTTCTCAGTAAAAATAATGCGACTAATGCTGCTAGAGTGGGTACTGCTGCCCAAAATAAATGATTGGGTGGTTCGTAAGGATTAAATAGTTCTTGATAAGTAGCAAGAGTAGAGACTGTGTGCATCCCTAAAATTGCTCCATAAGTCCAATTTTTCAATAATCCAGCCATAAAAGCTAGCACGATTAGAGTTTGAATTATTCCCACTAACAAAGAAATAGTGGGAGAGATTTCGAGAAAATAAAAGCGAGAGAACACTTTTTGCGTAATTTCGGGAAAAATTATTTTTTCTATTGACCACACTAAGAAAAATATTCCCGTACTCAAACGAATTAATGCTAGACCAAGCGCCAGCTTTTGTTTTAAGTTCATAGCGAATTATCGT
>JBCDEP010000272.1:0-3509 GCA_039179675.1 Cyanobacteria bacterium P01_G01_bin.67 | reverse complement strand
GGATTATCATAAACTGCACCAAAGGCATGAGAAACACTGTAACCTAGTTCTCCCCCTTCATGGATCGAGCCAGGAGTTTCGGGGGTACAGTGACTGCCAATATAGCCAGGAAAAGAGAATTGCTTAAAAAACTTCTGCATTCCTTCTATGTCTTCGCTTTTGTCGGGATAGACTTCTGAGTATGTACCTTCGAGATATACTGGTCCTAATACTCCTGGCGCACCGTGCCCTGGTCCTGCTATGTACAGAGTACTCAAGTCGTATTTTTTAATTAAGCGATTGAGATGGACGTAAATAAAGCTAAGGGCAGGAGACGAACCCCAATGTCCCAAGAGACGCTGTTTGATATGCTCTGGTTTTAAGGGTTCTTTTAGTAAAGGATTATCCCGTAGATAAATCATGCCAATTGCCAGATAGTTACAAGCACGCCAGTAGGCATGAATTTTGCGTGCTTCCTCGGCTGTTAAAACTGATTCTGATGGGATGTTTTTTGTTCTTGGTGTAGTAACCATAATATTTTATTCAGGATGAAGAGTTTCCGAAGTTGACAATGAAGCAGCAATTAATCGCTTTAATTACAGATCTTAAGTTATGAGTATTAACATGTTATTAATACTGAGAGCAACAAAATTAGACCGCAACAATGATTGAGTTGTGACTAACTTGCTATTTACATTGAATAACAAATGTCAGCATATCTAAGCAATCTCTCAAAAGTTTTAGTTGTTAGTACTTTGAACCCAAGCGAGCTTGTTATTTTAATCAAAAATCTTAATGCTTTTATTACATTGTCAATTAAGATCAGCTACGCTTAAGAGATTTTTATCAAAGGTTATCAATTAGTTAACCTTAACTAATTCTCTTGCTCAAATCATACAAGCTAACTAATATTTAACAGCAGCCATCACAGCTTACTAAATAGATTCTTGTCTATAGTAATCATATTAAAACCCCGCAGAGAAATTAGTTTTGTTTTGTCCAATCAAGCCCGCACAGTTTCTTTTTTTAGGCAAAATTCTTCTCTTATTTCTGCTAAATGAACTACTTCATCTATTGTGGATGCAGAGTTGTTTAAGATATGAATATATCTAAGCTTACGCTCTATTTCCTGAAGTTTGATTTTTAACTCTTCAACTGTTTCTGGTCGCTCATGATATTCTAGTTCGCTAATTACTTGCCCTTTTAAAACTTTATAGTAGGCTTGTAGATTTCTAAAATAAGCATGCAATTCCCTGGCGGTAGAGTTGATTGAGGAGTCGCTAGTTGAGAAGACTGGTTTATGACAATCCATAATTGATATTTTTCAGATAAGATGTAGAGTTATCTATTATTTAGATTATCGTTTATCGATATATTTAATGTTACCAGTGCAACAATTATAGTAAGTCTTAAGCATTAGTTTTCTAGCAGTATGATTTGTAGAGGATTAAGTTGTATCTTCCAAGGAAAAGGGCAATCTTTGAGGATGATCCATTTATCTTTAAAAACTTCCGCTTGCAGATGATAATCTTCGGGATTATTAGCAGGTTGATTTAATTTAAGATATAAAGTCATCCGATGTTGAGTTTCGCTAACGGTGGCTAACCAACAGGGAAGGGTGTTGGGATTGTTTTGTTTTAAGTTGCCCGCATTTAAGAGACTTGGGGAGTTGGGGAGAGAATTGCTTTCGGGAAAGATTAGTTGATGAGCGCGAATGCCGACATAGGCTAAAGATTCTGGTATCGGTTCAATTACTTCTAAAGTGCAGTTCCAGTCGATCGCCTTAATCTGTCGATCTGATATTGCCACAGCACGGGAAAAGTTTTTACAGCCCGTAAGCTGTGCGGTTCTAAAATTCCCTGGACGCTCAAAGATATCTTGTTTGCTGCCAGAGGCGATCGCTTTTCCCCGATCTACTACCAAAAGATTAGGACATACTCGATAGGCTTCTTCTAGGTTGTGGGTAATAAATAAAGTTACTCCCTGATAATGAATCAGGTTATTTCGGAGTAATTTTTCTTGTTTATCTCTTAAATAAGTATCCAAAGCCGAAAAGGGCTCATCTAATAACATTATCCCTGGCTGACTAGCTTTTGCTCTGGCTAATGCCACCCTTTGTTGTTGTCCCCCTGAAAGTTCCCCTGGATAGCGATCGCCCATCCCAGACAAGTCTACGGCAATTAACTGTCGTTCGATCTCCTGTTTTAATTCCCGTTGCGATATCCTATTTGGCATGCCAAAAGCGATATTTGCAGCAATAGTTAGATGGGGAAACAAGGCATAGTTTTGAAATAATACACCACAGGCGCGATCGCGTGGCGGTAAGTTAATGCCTTTTGCTGAATCAAATAATACTTTTCCGTTTAGGATAATATGTCCTTTATCTGGTGTATCCAAACCAGCAATACAACGTAAAATTAGGCTTTTTCCCGCACCAGAACCACCAAGTAATCCTAATGGCGTTTGATCGGTATTAAACGCAACATCTAAGAAAAAACCTGGTAATTGTTTCTGAATATCGACAATTAATTCAATTTTGGCTTGCGGTACGGGATAATCTATTGAATTTTGTTGATTATTGCCTATTCTGCTTTTGCGATCGATAAAAATAGCAACAAACTTCCCAATGGAATCAAAAATATCTCCTCTGCCTTCTGCCTTCTGCCTTCTGCCTTCTGCACTTTCTGTCCAATAATTAACTGCTGTAATTACCCCCAGAGAAATCGCCAGCATAATAATCACTAGCAATAATGCCCGATCCATTGCCCCCCCTTCGGCTGCAAAGAAAATTGCGATGGGAATAGTTTCAGTTTTGCCAGGAATCGAACCCGCCAACATCAAAGTTGCGCCAAATTCACCTAAAGCACGAGCAAAAGCCAACAAAGTACCAGCAATTAATCCAGGTTTGGCTAACGGCAGCATAATTTGCCAAAAAATTATACTTTCAGTCGCCCCTAAAGTTCTGGCACAGGCAAAAAGATTGGCATCGATTTGTTTAAATGCCCCCAATGCAGTTTTATACATTAAGGGAAAAGCAACTACTGTGGAGGCGATAACGGTAGCATACCAAGAGAAAATAACCGTAACGCCAAAAGAATCCAATACTTGACCGATAAAGCCATTTCTACCGAACAATAGCAACAATAAAAATCCCACCACCGTTGGGGGGAGTACCAAAGGAGCAGTTAATAAACCCTCAATCAAGCCCTTAGATTTCCCTTGATAACCTAACATCCACCGTGCTGCCAAGATGCCCAGAAAAAAAGTAATCGCCGTGGCAGTAGCCGCAGTTTTTAAGGATATCCAGATCGGGGTTAGGTCATTTAACATTTATCATTGAACATTGGTTAGTGGTTAGTGGTTAGTGGTTAGTGGTTAGTGGTTAGTGGTACCCCTGTTAAGGTGAGCGTTTGTACTAATTAAAAGCGATCACATTTGACGAAATAAGAGGATTTTGACTACTTCGTATTCAATATTTCTCCTGTCAAACACATAATGTTTCAAAAGGTAATTCTCCAAGAATAGCGATC
>JBCDEP010000071.1:0-29307 GCA_039179675.1 Cyanobacteria bacterium P01_G01_bin.67 | reverse complement strand
TGGCTTATGCAGTTATTGATGGAGTCGATGCCAGAGCTAAGTCGGGAAGATATCAAGCTGAACGATTCCGATTTCCCTCCAAGTTAGTTCCTTCATAATGTGTTACGTGCATTATTTTTTCTTTCCCTAGCTACTTATTAGACCGTTGCTCTTGGCTTTAAGCACTGGTAAACTGGTTTCAGTTTTTTCAATCAAACTGGTAGAATTTAGCACCGAAATCAAAGCATGTGTGCCATCCAAAGTTCCGCGATCAAAATTTTGCTGTTTGTATTGTGGAGTAATTTGAGTGTCAATAATATTGCTAACTTCGTCATTGGTTAGAATGTGGTTAATCCCAGAGCCCGTCTCGATTTCAACACGGAGATCGCCATAAGTAATTAGGAATAAAACACCATTATCTACATCGGCTTTACCAATGCCCCAATAATTAAATAGTTCTGTGGTGAAAGCTTTAGGTGAGGCAGCAGGAGCAGTTTCGGGTACTGTAACAACAGCAATTTCCGTACCGTTTGTTTGTTCTAAATTATTGATGATTTGGTTTAACTCAGCTTCTGTAGAGGTGCTGAGAATACCTGCCATATCTGTAACCCAACCGCTATTTGCTCGACGGGGATTAGTTACTTCTTCTACGGTTAGAGCTTGTGTAATTAGAGGAGTGGCTAAAACTGAACCTATAAAACTGAATGTAGCAACTTGCTTTAATAAATTGACGCTATTCATGATCTATTTAGATAGGATTGGTAGTAGCAATTGCTGAACTCAATCATTAATATAGGAAAAATTCAATTTTGAGCCAATCCAAAAAATATGGAATCTTTGTCAGCAGAGCAAGCTAAAACTGGAAAAAAAGTAGTAAGAATCTGCTAATTAGCGATCGCTTTTCACAGGATTAAGTAAGCATTCATCTCATCATCAGCACCTTTATCTCTATCTCTCTTAATGATTAAGGCTGATCGCATCTTAGTCGAATGATCCTCTAATCAATAATTCCGATCTCGCTAAACTCAGGAAAGCCACCCCAATATAATCCCCAACCAAGAAATAATAAACTAGCTAAAGCATAAGCCATGAGAAAAAATGCCAAAATTGGCTGTTGACATATTTTATTTTTTCCTTGCAGCAAGCTAAAAATTACTACTCCCAGGGCAAAAGGTATCCCGATCTTGGTTGTAGCTGATTCAATCACATCGATAAAATAGGTAAATCCGTAAATTATACCCGCTATTAATTCCCATCTTAATCTAGACAATTGCTGGGATAAGGGGTTGCGCCACTGGCGATAAATTAAAAGTGCGGACAATCCTGCTATTCCAAAGTGCCAAATATAGTGACTTAGCTGTTCATCGTAAAAATTGGTCAGAGTGGCGATTTCACTATCTGGTATGTCTTGAGTGAGATGTCCAATAGAATTGCTCGCCAAATGAATACTATGTCCTTCAACCCAGATCACAGTCAATAACAGGAAAATTAAGGTTTCTAATTGATTAGGTTGACTATCTTGATGTAGTTTAAATAGCAACCAGTAAAGTGGAATCAAAATTAATGGCGTTAGCAAATCCAGCACATCGCCACTTTTCATCAAAGGATAAGCAATAAATTGTTGAGCTAGAAAAGCTGGAACAATGATGAGAAAAGCATAAAGGCTGGCAAATATTAAAACTAACAAGCTTAGCTGTTTACGCTCAGCCGTTTCTATTCGCGATCGCTCTGAATCTTGCATCTATTGCTTTTTACTGAAAAAATTATGAGGTTCTTTTAATAACCAAAAAGCAGTGGTGGTCATCCCTGAATTATCGGGTTGAATTAACAGAAAATGTAGTCCTTGACTAGCCTGTTTATTTTGTTCATATTTGCGTGCAATCTCTGCCGCTTGTTCAGATTCAAAGGTATTAAAGATCCAGCGATCAACTAAACCTGTTTCCAAAATAAAGCCACCAGACTTACCAATTTCTGTGGGAATATAATTTATAAAAGCTGGTATCCGCTGCTCAATCCAACGAGCAAGCTGCATTGATTTTCTGCCGCCATAAACTACTATTCCTGGGATAAAAACATCGGAAGTAAGATTTAAATTAATCGGATAAAATTCTTCAGGAATACTACTAATGGGAATTGGGCGATCGCGAAATAGGTCAATGATTTGTCCCGCTGCGATGTTGGCAATTTGCCATTCATCTCCCCAAAGATTTTCAGGTAACGACTGTGGTGGTGGTTTTTCTAAAGCCAGGGGATTATAGTTAGGATTATTCTGAAATTTTTGGCTTAGTACTTGTTTTAAAGTCTCGGTATTTCTGGTAGCTTCAACGGGAATTTTTAGTTTTTCAGCGACGATGGAGATTAAACCTAATGATTGAGGACGAAATATTTGGATTTTATCAGGCAGCTTGGCTGAGGCTGTTAATAAAATTTGTTGTTCTAACCAGTTTGCATTGGCATCACTAGCAGGACAATGCGCGGTATAAATAGGTTTAGGCTGCTGACGAGGAGAGACAACTGAGCGATCGCATATTACTAATTCCCACTGCTTATCATTGCCTGATGGTGATGGATGATAATAAAAATCAATTTGCCAGATGTTCATAGAAGAAGAGACGAGGCTCAGTATGTGCTCTTTATTTTAAATTAATCTGGTGATGGTAAATTAAACAATCCCTAGCAGTTGACTTCAATAGGGAATTATACCAAACCTATCTATCGAGAGGACAATGCTTGTAAAGCGATCGCACTTAATTGTGGATAATTAATTTTTCCCCGATTATTGCGAGGTAAACTATCAACTTCAATCCAGTTTTTTGGCTGTTTATATTTGGCTAACTGTGACTGTATTTTTTGGTGAATCAAATTTGACGGTAGTTGAGATTCAAGAGGAACATAGATTGCGGTTACTGCTTGACCCCATTTAGGATCTGAGATGCCAATAACACAAATATCTTGGACTAAGTTGGTAGCATAAATTATTGCTTCCACTTCTACTGGAAAGACGTTTCTGCCGCCAGTAATAATTTTCTGGCTATTTCTACCAACTAAATGTAAATAATTATCTACATCAAAATAACCTAAATCATCAGTTATAAATGATTTTTCTGAATCAAAAAACTGTGGATAATAACCCAAACAGAGAGATTCACTCTTAATCTTAACCAAGCCGATATTATTCTCAATTGACTTAGATGCTATCTCTTTAATTTCTCTAGTTTTTTGATTAATATTATGGTTGAAAACTGTTCTGGCAATTTCCACTTGGGCATGAGGTAAAATTTTCCCGTTACTAGTATTTCCTGCCAAAAAATCTTCGGGTTTTAAGGTTATAATGCCCGATGCGGTTTCCGTCATGCCGTAGGTTAAGGCGAGGGGAATCTGATATTTTCTAGCGGCATCTAATAGAGAGTGTGATGCTGGCGCACCACCCAACAGAACGGTTTTAAACTTACTTAACCAGTCGGGTTGGGACTCAATAAATCTTTGTAGTTGAGTTGGTACTAAAGAAATAAAATATTCTGCTTGATCAAGGCTAATTTGCTGAGTTAGAACAGCTTTATAGTCAAAGAGAGCTAAATTTCCCTGAGTTACAAAAGAGCGCATGAACTGCATTAAGCCACTCACGTGATAGAGAGGAAGCGTGCAAGCAGAATTAATTGATTGACAATGAAAATAATTCTTAAATCCAGTTACCGATGCCGTTAAAGTTGACCAATTATGTATTGCAAATTTAAGCCTGCCTGAAGTTCCTCCTGTGGGAATCATAATTAAAGATTGAGGAGATAAGTTAGCCTGATTATCAATTGAGTTATTAACTTCAGCATTAATTTTACCAATTAGATCTTGGATAGTGCGATCGCCAAAAATTAAATCAGGTTCAACTAATTTTAGTACCTGTTGCCATTCTCGTTGTTGCCATGCAGGGTCGCAGAGAAATAGATTAACCTCCGCTATTATTCCTGCCAAAAAAGCAGCTATCAAATCAACAGGATTTGATTCCACAATAAAAATTACTACTGTTTTTTTAATTATGGTAATCGCTGAAATTTGCTCTAGTTTATCTTGAGTTAATTGATAAATATCTTGACTATTATATTTTTCAGCTACTATTTCTTGATCATTCTCTGGATTTAACTCATAATATCGCAGCCAATTACCTTTAACAGATGATTTTAAATACTTTAATAGCTCATAGCTCATAACTGAAGCATCTAAATTGATTGTAAAACATTGAGATATTATTTGATAATAGATTTGATTTCCATAAATTTGATTACGAATAAATAACTATTAATCCCTACAAATACCGATAGCATTTTAACTCCTGGTGCAGCAACTTATGTAAATAAACTAATGGCAAACAGCATCATTAGCTTGACAATTAAGTTGGCTAATTTGATTTATTAAATGCTTGGTAAAACTATGTTTGAACGTGCTGCTATTTTTTCAGCTCTATTTGCTTTTATTTTATTTGGTGTTGTCGGTATGAAATACCTTGAATTTATGGAAGCTAAAAACCAAGCAGATTCAACCGCTGTTACTAACTCTCCATGATTAAGAAATCAACTTTAAAAGGTAACCACACTCCGAATAGATTTACCTTGATGCATCAAGTCAAAAGCATCGTTAATCTCTTCAATGGGCATTGTATGAGTTACTAAATCGTCAATGTTGATTTTGCCCTCCATATACCAATCGACAATTTTAGGCACATCAGTACGCCCTCTGGCCCCACCAAAAGCACTTCCTTGCCACACTCTACCTGTGACTAATTGAAAGGGGCGAGTGCTAATCTCTTCCCCTGCACCCGCTACACCAATAATTGTGGAAACACCCCAGCCTTTATGACAGCATTCTAATGCCTGACGCATAACTTCAACGTTGCCAATACATTCAAAGCTATAGTCGGCACCGCCATCGGTTAATTCGACTAAGTGGGCAACTAAATCACCTTCAATATCCTGAGGATTAACGAAATCCGTCATGCCATAATCCTTTGCCATAGATTGTTTATCAGGATTTATATCCACACCGATAATTTTACTGGCACCTACCATTTTCGCCCCTTGGATCACATTTAAACCAATACCCCCCAAGCCAAATACCACGACGTTTGAGCCTGGTTCAACTTTAGCAGTATTGATCACTGCACCTAATCCTGTTGTCACTCCACAGCCAATTAAACATACCTTATCCAAAGGAGCATCATCACGGATTTTAGCCACGGCAATCTCTGGCAAGACAGTATAGTTAGCAAAAGTAGATGTTCCCATGTAATGATAAAGTGGCTCACCATTCAGAGAGAAGCGACTAGTACCGTTGGGCATTACTCCCCTGCCTTGAGTAGCGCGAATTGCTTGACAGAGATTTGTTTTTTGACTCAAACAATAAGCACACTGACGACATTCAGGAGTATAAAGCGGAATCACTTTGTCTCCTGGTTTGACGCTAGTAACTCCCTCCCCAACTTCAGCCACAATCCCTGCCCCTTCATGTCCTAAAATAGTGGGGAATAAACCTTCAGGATCTGCTCCCGAAAGAGTATAAGCATCTGTATGGCATACCCCTGTAGCTTTGATTTCTACCAGTACTTCCCCTGATTGCGGTGCTTCTAGTTGAACAGTTTCAATACTCAAAGGTTTACCTGAACCAAAAGCCACAGCAGCTTTAACATCCATGCCGATTTCTTCCTTAATTTTAATCCTTGGTAGCCAGAAGAATTTTAGCTCAATTCAAGATTAAGCAAGTATTTCAAGTTCTTACCAAAGTTTGCAGCTTGTAAATCTGTCGATTTGTAACTAAAGAGACAGCTTTTTTCGGTATGCTTTTAGTTGCCAGCTATTAGCTGAATTAAATGTATCTTGCAACACTGAACAATTAACCAACAGGATTAATGTCAACGTTTTCTGACTCAGCCAATAGCGATCGCCATTCCGTCAATAACAGATTAGATATTGATTATTTATTAGATCCGCAACTAATTGAACAGGATGATATCCAGGATGTAATTCAAGGTTTGCGTCAAACTCCCAAAGTCATTCCTGCACGCTATTTTTATGATGCTCAAGGCTCACAGCTCTTTGAGGCTATTTGTCAGCTTCCCGAATATTATCCCACTCGCACCGAAGCCAGTATTTTGCAACAAAATGCCGCCTCAATTATCAGGCAAACAAAAGTAGTAGAATTGGTGGAATTAGGTAGCGGAAGCTCGACGAAAACTCGATATTTACTAGATGCTCATACGAAGAATGCCAATACGCCTCTATATTATGTTCCTGTTGACGTTAGCGATAGTATTTTACAAGAAAGTGCCGAGAATTTACTAGCTGATTATCCCCAGTTAAAAATTCAGGGTAAAGTAGCAACCTACAGTCAAGCTTTAGCGCAATTAGCTGTTAGCTCCTTTGGAAAAAGAATCATAATCTTTTTAGGGAGTAGTATTGGTAATTTTAATTCCGCAGAATGCGATCGCTTCATTAATCAAGTAACTTTAGCTTTGAACCCTGGAGACTTCTTTTTATTAGGAATTGACTTACAAAAACCAGTAGCAATCTTAGAAATAGCCTACAACGATGCTCAAGGAATTACCGCTAAGTTTAACCTCAATATGTTGCAACACCTCAACCATCGCTTTTCAGGTAACTTCAAGCTAGATTTATTTAAACATCAGGCAATTTATAATCAAACCCAACAGCAAATTGAGATGTACTTGATTAGTCAGCAAGAGCAAACTGTATCTTTAGACAGTCTCCATCTAACAATTAATTTAGCCAAAGATGAAAAAATATTAACCGAGATTTCCCGTAAATTTAATTTAGAAACAATGGAAAAATATTTAGGCGATCGTAACTTAAATATTATTCAAAGTTATACGGACGATCAACAGTGGTTTGGCTTATTACTATGTCAATTGACATCAAAGTAAATCTAGCAAAATAATCCTAATGATTTTCTTTAAAAGAATTATATTGCTCCTGATTAATTCTGCCTGCTTCGAAGAGAGTATCTGTAATTTCAGAAATACTCAACACTGAATATGCCCGATAACCGTTGCTGGCTAATCGATCTTTAACTCCGCCTTCATGGTCAATAAATACCACAATATCTTTCACCTGCAACCCCGCAGACTTTAACTTCTCCGCACCTTCCATCACACTTTTGCCACTAATCAAAATATCATCAATCACCACCACCTTTTCTCCTGGATGAAAGTTGCCTTCAATCAGACGACGAGTACCATGAGCTTTGACTTCTTTGCGAGGGAAGATCATCGGACGCTGAAGATTTAAAGCCAATCCTGTCGCTGTAGGTAAGGCTCCATAGGGAATGCCAGCAATGCGGTCAAATTCTAACTGCTGCACAATATCACCATAAGCATCAAGCACTTGGTTAAAAATGTGGGGGTTGGAAATAATTTTTCGCAGATCAATATAATAAGAAAAAGTTGCGCCCGAAGCTTGGACATATTCCCCAAATAACAAACAGCCGATATCAAATAGTTCTAGAATTAAGGATTGATAAGGATGGGAAGTTAATAAACAGACATCAGGTGTCCAAATTTCGCAGCTTACCGCCTGATTAGCTTTCGCAGCGCGAAAGAGATTAATTTTTTGATTTAGATCTCTGACTTTCTGAGGCAGATCTGGTTGCGCCAAGAAATCCTGGGGAATGGGAATTAATAAGCCTTCTCCCATGCTATTTAACCCCGTATTAATTAAAGACTCTAAGTTGTTTTTTTTACTCCAGAGACTACGTAGTAGAATTGTTCTCTCTGGGGCGATCGCCCTAATCTTGCGTAAAATTTCCACATTAGTTGTTCCCACCTCTAGGTAAAGTTGTTTGGGAGTTGCCCATGACTGAGCTTGTTTAACTACTTCTAAATAGAAGGGTTGTTCTAAATTAGGAAATCGTTGAAGTACTTCTGCCTGGGGATTAGAAGTATGTGCGAGAATAAAAACCGCCTGATCTGAATAAACCAAAAAGGGTGCTGCGTGGTCTTGTCCTGCATAGGGAGTGAGAGTTACTGCATCAACCTGCCATTGTGCAAAAATAGTTTTAGCAAAAACACTACTGGTATTGAGATCGCTATGTTTGGCATCCAAAATAATAGGAATAGACTGAGGAATAGCGGTCAAAATTCGTTCTAATAACTGTAAGCCTACAATCCCCAATGCCTGGTAGAAACCAAGAGTCGGCTTGTAAGCACAAACCAAATCCTGAGTTGATTCAATTACCCACAATAACCAAGCTTCAATACGTTCAATTAAACTCTCTTCTCCCTGAAGATAATCAGTAGGCATCATTTCGGGGTTAGGATCGAGTCCTACTACAAGAAGACTGTTGCTAGCAGCGATCGCCTGATTGAGTTTGTCAGTAAAATTCATCTTGAACTAAAAAAAGAGCGTGAGCCAAATACAGGGAGGTTGATTGCTAGTACGCTCAACTCGATGCTTTTGATGAGCAGGAATCAACAAGTAGTCTCCTGTAGTTAGCTTAATACGAGAACCATCTTCATAACTTAACTCAGCATTTCCTTGAAGCACAATTAACCATTCATTTCGCTTTTGGTCATACCATTCTCCTGCTGGTGTAATCTGTCCTGTGGAGACAATTCTTTCAATTAAAATCCGATCATTTTGGAATAAAGTCTCAAACAATTCCTGTTGTCCTAGCTTTTCAGGAAGCTTGAAGATATTTTCTGGGTTAATTGCTTTATCCCCCATGCTTCATCCCTTGAGAAAACCATTGCACGGCATCTTTTATAGCCCGATCAATATCTGTCTGGGGTAACCCCAGATCATTTACAGCTTTGCTGGCATCGTAAAACATTTTTTGTCGAGACATACGAACTCCATCTAAAGCAATAGTAGGTGGTTTGCCTAATTTAGCTAAAACTTTTTCTTCTAACCAGGCAACACTATAAGGAATCCAGTAGGGAATAGTATATTTAGGTGCAGGTAAGCCTGTAATTTGTTCTAACTTACTCAACAGTTGTTTAAAAGTAAGATTCTGATTTCCCAGGATATAGCGATCGCCTGTATTACCTTTTTCTAATGCCAATATATGACCCTGTGCCACATCCTTTACATCGATCAGGTTTAGTCCCGTGTCAACATAAAACGGCATCTTACGCTGAAGAAAACGAACGATGATTTCCCCTGTGGGAGTCGGCTTAAGGTCAAATGCACCGATGGGAGTACTAGGATTCACGATTACAATATCTTGCCCTTGCTGCACTGCCTTGACTGCTTCTTGTTCGGCATAATACTTAGACTTTTTATAATCCCCCACCAGCTTATCTACAGGACTTTGATAAGCCTCATTGGCAATGCTATCTAGCTTTACGCCAATCGCAGCAACAGAACTAGTATAGACAGTGCGTTCAATCCCTGCTTGCTGGGCGCAGGCAAATATATTTCGTGTTCCTAAAATATTGCTGCGGTAGAGTAACTTACTATCTGCTTGCCACAAAGAGTATTGCGCAGCGACATGAAACAATACCTGACAGCCAGACATCTGTTGAGTTAACTCACTGCTGTTAAGATCTCCTGTGACAATTTCTACATCCAGAGACTTGAGATTATTTAGGGAACTATTCTTACGCACCAAAGCCCTAACATCATAACCCTTTTGCAGCAGTAATCTAATCAAATTAGCACCGACAAAACCTGTCCCACCAGTAACAAACGCTTTCATTTATCTATTCGGTTTTAATAATTAACTGTAGTCTAGTTTCTTAAAGCTTATTTATGGGGATTTTCTTAATGGCGATCTTGAAGCTAGCGATCGCAATCTTAAAATTAGTTCATTTTGTTACAGAATTTCGTTTTTAATTAGCAAGTTGTTTTCAACAAAAAACCCAGTCACCATATTAGCAACTGGGGAGCATCATTAATCTCTAATGACGACATTCGTTATCCTTGTTTAATTATTTGGCAGCTTCGTCTAAAAGATCGACTTTCATTACCGTAATTTTTATCTCTTTCGATTTGGGTAGAATTAGATTGAGGATACCGTCGATTCCAAATGGTTGTAATAGCTTCTTTAATTTGAGAAATACTTCATCTTTTCGACAACCAAATACATAAGCTAAGACTTTTCCTGCTACCCTATCTATCATGTTTAAAAACGTTATCGGAATAGCTATCAGGACAAGTACAGGAATAAAAGCTGCTATAATCCCTCGATTAACTACTATCTGAGTTATCTGAAGCTAACTTCTATTTAATCATTACTTAAACACAAAAAAGCAACATCACCTTGTTTTAGGAAAAGTAGCATTTGACGACATAAGTAAATGTTTAACGGCACAGTTTATTTTTAATGTAAAGAATTTAGTCTGAGGAAAAGACACTCAAAAATCTGGCTGACAGACCCTATTTATCAGCTCAAGATTTCGTCATTCAGAGAAGAAATACAGAACAAAAGGCAACCGTTAATCGTTTCCGGCTGATGAGTCGTGTCGCCGACCGAATCAATGCGATCTCCTACAGTATGAGTCAGATCATCGACAACAAAGTCACCAGCCAATACTAAAACCGTTTCACCGCTGTCATGGGCATGTAAAGGGAAATGTCCCCCATGATTCGCCTTGACATAGAAAGCCAACTTTTGGTGCGCTCGATCAACTTCCAAAATAGCCATCTGGGCATCAGCAGTTCCGCCGGCTAAGGCTTGCCAGGTAAGGGTTTGGCTCTTACGCGTGAGTTCGTCAATCGAAAGCTGAAGTAGCTGATAAAGCTCGGAATCAGCCTCAATGATATCTTGAGAAATTCGCTTAAACAGTCGCTCCTTAAGATTTGTGGCCATTGGCATTGGAGGCAGTGTATAGGCCATTGCCGCTGCCGCGTCTGACAGTTCATCTACCGTTTGGGCAAAGTCAGGCGATTGTGAGATCACCTGTCGAACCTGATCTCGCTCATGGGGTTCCAACGCCCCAAGTGCATATAGAGCTGCTAATTCATCGTCTTTATTATTAGGGAATTTAGGATTTGACGACATGACTTTGCCTTTTGTAACAGTTTATCTTATCTTAGTTTGATCTTTATACTGATTTGAGTTTAAGTATCTTGTCCCTATATTAAGGTATACGCCTAATCTTTACCGTTGGATCTCTATCGAAAGCAGTATTTCAAGGACAATATTGGAAGTACTTTTGCCATATTTCTGAAAATTCTGTTGAATAATGAACAGTTATGTCTCCTGTTGAGTGGTTTCTAGTTCTGACTCTTGGAGCAGCTGTTTTAACTTACTGAGCCCCAACCGAACCCGTGTTTTAACCGTGCCCAGAGAAATGCCCGTTTGTTTCGCAATCTGTGATTGGCTCAACCCCTGGTAATAAGCCAACTCTATAACTTGTCGCTGTTCTGGCGGAATCTGGGCTAGAGCCATTTTTACCTGCTGACGTCGGTCGGTAATCATCAGGGCTTCTTCAGGGGTCATACCAGATGTTGTCAGGGATACTTTAGCGGCAATAGTCGATGCTTCGATAACGTTAGCCTTGCGCTGTCTTCGCCGTATCCGATCTAAAGCGCGACTGCGGGTAAGCAAAAATAACCAAGAATCTGTACGACCGCGCTGGGAATCGTAACGCTCAGCCGTGCGCCACACTTGAGAAAACATGTCTAAAACGACTTCTTCAGCTTCTTCAGCATTACCCAGCATTTTATACGCCAGTGAATACATTACACGGGCATAGCGATCATATAGCAAGCTCAAAGCAACTTGATCCTGCTGAGCAATCCTTTGCATCAGAGCAGTGTCTTCAGAAGATGGTGGCGTAAGTTTTTTTGAGTTAGCCATATCAGCACTTTGAGCTGTTTTTAAACATGAATTTCCCAAAAAATTTGGAACCGACAGATCCAATTCTCAATTGCTAGCGTATACCTCCACAGAAGACAAGTTTTAATACTATACCTGCTGAGATGATCTCGACACAGTTTTTGCAAAAACTTTTCACGTTTTTATCCCAGTCTATTGTCCCATAACGTACCGTTCATTACTTTATTTATCGAAAAATAGGAGCCTTATGAAATTCTCTCTTTCCAGTCTCAAAAATGCTAGCTTCAAATCTTTCAATCTTAAGAAAGGAAGCTTCCAAAAAACCCTTGGCTTCACCGCTAGTATACTAGGAATTGCCGTCATTACTGGAACCAGCGCACTCTATGTACATGCTTCAGACCACGACGACGGTGAAAGTGAAATCAAAGGTCGCAATCTCAATTTGACCGATCTCTACGTGTTTAGAGAATCGGAGCAAAATCCCGATGCTTCTGAAGACAATCTCGTGTTTATTATGAATACCAACCCTCGGTCAGTGGCTCGGCAACAGTACTATTTCAGTACCAAAGCCCGTTACGAGTTTAAGGTTGATGCCGTCAAGGATAAAGACTCCCCCGTTGAAGGGGAGGCGGATGTCACCCTTCGCTTTGAATTTGAAGCCCCAGATACCGACCAGCGTCAGGCTTTTACGGTTACTGCGATTAACGGCAATGGTGATACTCAAACAGCAACAGGTTACACTACTGCCCTCAATCAAGATCCTACAGTCAACTCAGTGGCTCTTGGAGACGATACTCTCCAAGTCTTCGCGGGACTTCGAGAAGATCCCTTCTTCTTTGATGTGGAACAGTTTTTCCGTGTCCGAGCAGGAGCCTTGGGGATAGGACCTGCGGTGGGTTTCCGTGAACCTAGCCAAGCGGTGGACTTTACTAAAGGGTACAATGTGAATGCGATCGCAGTACAAATCCCCATCGACTTTTTGCAAGGTGACAGCGATGCAACAACTTTCGACGTATGGGAAACTATTTCCTTTAAAAATGGCGACAATTACCAACAGGTAGAGCGCCTGGCGCGGCCTGCCATTAATGAAGGCTTAGTTGTTACCCAGGACTTGCTCCAAGCCCTCAACGGAGTGACCCCTGACTTTGAAGTAGCTGCCTTAAAGGGTGAAGCGAAAGCAGCGAAAGCCGCATCCCCAATTGTGAACGAAGTCAAACAAACGCTGCTGGCTTTGGGCAACAGCAGCGAGCGAGCCGACCAGCTGATTGGTGCGTTTCTTCCAGACGTCATGCGCATTGATACCACTGAGCCTAGCGGATACGCCAATGATCTTAATGCTAAGGGCAGCCCTGTTCGGGGTCGTTTGCTCGAAGATGACGTGATTGATATTACCCTCTCGGTGCTGACAGATGGTGCAATAACTTCTGACAATGTGTCTTATGAAGGTGTGGAAGGGAATCCAGCTCAAGGGCATCAGCCTTTAGAGGAGAACTTTCCTTATTTGGCTCCACCGAACTAGGTTGTAGTTGTAGTGTCCCTCATTTCCAGCCCCTCTCCCATCATTGGCAGAGGGAGTTAAGCATCCATATTCCTTCAGTTATAAGAGATAAAATTACCATGTCGATCTCGTATTCGTCCATTCTCAAAAGCAAGACTGCTTTCAAAAATAGAGCCCTCTTAGGACTTACTCTCTTAGGTTTATTACCGACCATCTGGGTTGCCTCTCCCATTGTCAAAACAAAATTAATGCCTTCTATCTATTCCTATCCCTATGACCTTTCACCATCAGGTCGGATAAGAGAAAGCCTAACCGCCGAAATTACGGCAGCCGAGAATCGCATTCAACAAAATCCAAATGATGGTTTAGATCGGGCATTTTTAGCCGATGCCTATCTAAAAATGGCTCGCATTACCGGTACAGATCAATGGTATGAGCGGGCCGAAGCATCGGCACAAAAGTCTCTGGAAAATCTGCCTTTCAATAATGATGGTGCCTTACTTGCCCTAGCCAAAGTAGCAGAAGCTAAGCACGATTTTGCCAAAGCAGCTCGCTTTGCAGAAAAAGCCTCTGGGGGAGAAGCTATGGCTCTTGTAGTCAAGTCTAAGCTGGCAACTGGGCAGGTAGCAGAAGCTAATGCAGCGGCGGCGGAGTTAGTGGCGTTTTCACCTTCAATGGGGAGTTTGACCCTGCGTGCGCTAGCAAGGCAAGCTCAAGGCGATCGCGCAGGCGCATTAAGTGATTTTCAGCGGGCGATCGCAGTAGAGCAACCCTCAGAAGCCAGAGGTTCGGCACTGGCTAGAACCCTACTGGGTAAATTCTATGCAGAGCAAGGTCAAGACAAATTGGCTGAATCACTTTACCGAGAAGCCCTAAAAATTGAGCCCAACTATCCTCAGACATTATTAAACTTCGGTGAGTTGAGACAACAGCAAGGACGCTATCGAGCTGCTGAGAAACTCTACGAGCAAGTAGACGATCCCTTAGCGCTTTTGGGCTTGGCAAAAATAAAGCGATTACGGGGAGAGGAAGCAGCGGCACGTACTCAGTGGGCAGCGGCTGAAACAATCTTGCGGGAGAAGGTAGCGGTCAATCCTCTAGATCATCGCCGAGAGTTAGCAGTGTTGTTGTTAGAACGGGGAGATGAAGCGGATCGGGATGAGGCGATCGCACTTATGAAGGCAGAAGTCAAAAATAGACGGAATGCCGAGACGCTAGAGACTCTTGCTTGGGCGCTGTCTGCAATGGGTCGTAGATAGGAGGTGCAGGTGGTGATTTTTGTATACAAATTATCGTATTTAGAGATAAAATCTTCCAGAAAATTGGGACATTACAAATCCCAGAAAATCATTTTTTTGTTACCGCAGTGAGGACAAACTGTCATGTATTGTTCTCAGTCGCACAAACGATATTTTTTGCATATCCTCAATGTTCTAGACATAGTTTTCTATTTTAGTTTTTCCAAATATTGCAAATAGTATTTAGCGATCTTTTAAAAAGTAGAGCTAAGGGATGCTTTCGGCGATGTTTCCTTAAACAAAGGCGATTCTGTTCGCTGCATATACTCGCTTCGCATCCCGCAAATCGCCCTCAAAAAACCCAGCTACTACATAAGTAACTGGGGAGAACCATTAATCTTTAATGACTACATTCGTTATCCTTGAAAATTATTCAGCAGCTTCGTCTAAAAGATTGACTTTCACTACTTTATTTTTTTCAGCTTCAGACTTGGGTAAAGTTAGATTGAGGATACCGTCTTTGTAGTCTGCGGTCACGCTAGTGTTTTGAATGCGTACTGGTAGAGGAATTACTCTTTGGAATTTACCGTAACGGAATTCGGAACGAGTATTGCCGTTTGCTTCAGTTTTAGTTTCGGATTTTCTTTCTCCAGAAATTGCTACTCGATCTGCCATTACTTGAATGTCTAAGTCTTTAGCTGACATACCAGGAACTTCTAATTTTAGATGCAAAGCATCATCGGTATCTGTTAGTTCAGCAGCAGGTACTTTAGATAAGTTACCAAAGTCATCCCAGTTAGTAGGGGTTAAAGCATCATCGAATAAGCGGTTTAATTGACGTTGCAACGAATTCACTTCTTGCCAAGGGTTATAACGTACTAAAGCCATAATTGTGTCTCCTTTGATTAATAGTTTAGAACTAAATTAGTTTGTACTTTATGTGCTTCTTTGCGCTTCGTTATTCTTATATTAATCAATCAGTTAAAAAATGCAGAAGTGTGGCTTACATCCCATTTTTATGGTGGTTTTCTGCCCGAACAAAAAGAGTAGTGAAAACTGTAATTAAAGTGTTTCGGTTATTTTTAAGTTGGCTATCAATTATAGATTCAGGGTAGGTTATTTCACTGCTGCTTGATGTCTCTGGGATCTCATTTCCAGATAAACCAACAAAGCATTAATATCCGCAGGGTTGACTCCACCAATGCGGGTCGCCTGACCAATGGTTAACGGCTTGACTTGATTTAGCTTTTCCCTCGCTTCCATCCGCAGAGTTTCGACGGTGAGATAGTCTAGATCTTGAGGAAGTCGGCGTTTAGTATGTTTAGCGATCTGATCGATTTGTAGCTGCTGACGCTTAATATAGCCAGAGTATTTAATATCAATTTCTGCCCCTTCAGTTTCAGCGATCGCTAATTCAGGATTATCTAAGTCATGTTTTTTCAGATCAGCATAATGAAACTTCGGACGGCGTAATAATTCCGCTAAGGTAATCGAGCCTTTGATTTTTTGTTGTGTCTCAGCAGCGATCGCAATTCCTACCTCGTCTTTTTCTTTAATTCTGGTTTCATAGAGTCGTTCTTTTTCTGCCGCGATTTTCTCTTGCTTATCGGTGTAAAGCTGCCAGCGACGATCGTCAATTAAGCCAATTTCGCGACCCAGAGGAGTCAAACGGCGATCGGCGTTGTCTGAACGTAGTATTAGTCGGTATTCTGAGCGACTAGTGAGCATCCGATAGGGTTCCCGCAGGTCTTTAGTACAGAGATCGTCGATTAGTGTCCCCAAGTAGCTTTGTTCCCGAGAGAAGATAACTTCGGGTTCGTTTCTGACAAACTTGACGGCATTGATACCCGCAACTAAACCCTGCCCCGCAGCTTCTTCATATCCAGTAGTGCCGTTAATTTGCCCCGCACTAAATAGCCCATCAACTTTTTTAGTCATCAGGGTTGGATAGCACTGAGTTGCAGGAATAAAATCATACTCCACTGCATAGGCAGGGCGGAGCATCACACAGTTTTCCAGACCAGGAAGAGTTTTCAGCATCGCTAACTGCAATTTTTCAGGCAATCCTGTGGAAAATCCTTGAATATAGAGTTCAGGAATCTCTCGCCCTTCTGGTTCAATGAAGATTTGATGGCTTTCCTTGTCAGCAAAGCGAACAATTTTATCCTCAATACTGGGGCAGTAGCGAGGACCTTTGGCATCTACCCAACCACCGTATACAGGAGACAGATGAAGATTATCTCGAATAATTTTGTGGGTTTCAGCAGTTGTCCGAGTCAGGTAACAGTTCATTTGCTCCCTTTCTACCCAAGCGTTAGGGTCAAAGCTAAACCAGCGAATCTCCTCATCGGGAGGCTGAGGCGTCATTTTACTGTAGTCTACTGATCGCTTATCAACCCTGGCAGGTGTTCCTGTTTTTAGTCTGCCTGTTTCAAAACCAAGCTGATTGAGGGTCTCGGTTAACCCAGTGGCAGCAAATTCCCCTGAGCGTCCCGCTTCCATCGATTTATTACCAACCCAGATGCGCCCACCTAAGAAAGTACCTGTGGTCAGGATAACTGCCTTGGCAGCAAAACAAGTCCCAAAATAGGTTTCAATGCCAATTACCTCGTCATTTTTTCCCAGTACCAAATCCGTCACCATCCCCTCACGGATGCTCAAATTAGCCTGATTTTCGACGATTTGCTTCATCACCGTCGCATATTCCCGCTTGTCAGTCTGCGCCCGCAACGCCCATACAGCAGGTCCCCGTGAAGCATTTAACACCCGTTTTTGCAGATAAGTGCGATCGCTTACTTTGCCAATTTCTCCTCCTAAAGCATCAATTTCATGAGTCAGCTGGGATTTTGCAGGACCCCCCACCGCAGGGTTACAGGGTTGCCAAGCAATCCGATCTAGATTGAGGGTTAACATCAAGGTACGACAGCCTAATCTAGCTGCTGCCAAAGCTGCTTCACAGCCAGAGTGTCCACCACCGACCACAATTATGTCAAATTCGTCTTGAAAATCTACAGGATGAGATACGGTCATATTTATTAACGATGAGAACAAGAATAGTAATTAAATTCTTGAATTTTTTAGCTCGATGTTTTTTAAGCAGCGTGGGTCATACCCAAGCGCAATTTTATGATGATTGATGCTGTTAATTGTAACTTATCTGACTTTCAAGCAATCTACTTACTTAGGTTGATCGCTTAATTCAATAACGCCTTAATTAGCCAATAATCCTGATACTGGTTGGCAACAGTAGTCAATGCTGAGGCAAATTCAGCTTCAATGTCGATCTCTAGATCCTGATTATAAACATCGCTAATAAACCGATAGATTAATTCAAAAATAAGCCGATGATGGCGGTCAAAAGTTCTAAATTCACCATTCTTAGTGTTGTTGAGTTTATCGATTTCTCGGCTACCTATGGTTTTCGGGTTGATGCGATCACTTCTAACATCTCGCCATAAATAAAATTTGATTTGTTCTCTAGTGGCAACTAATTCATTAAAATTTTGAATGCGAGAAGTGAACTTGCTTCCTTTACAGCTACTCAGGAAAGCGATACAAATATTTTTGTTAGTAATAATTCGGTGTGGGGGAAAGACACTCTTACTGGGTAAGATATCTGTTTCTAGATTAGTCAAATGCTTAAAAGCTTCAATAATGTCTTGAAGTTTGCCAATATCTCTTTCATCAAGCAGAATTTCGGCATCATGATAATTTTGGGCTAGAAGTGCTTGTTGGGCTTCTAGATAGTTGACTACTTTAGTCTCTAAAGATGGAGCGAAATTAAACTGGGACTTGTTTGGATCTGCTGTGGCTGGGACACTGAAATTGTTTTCTAACTTCAGCTCTGAGGTTTCTGATGTGGGAACAACTGTAAAATTCTGAAAAGCCTGAGCGATGTTGTGCAAAAGTTGTTCTAGCCGATGTTGTTGCGATTCGAGTTGCTCTAACCTAGTGATAATTGCTGAGTGAGCTGGGTTTTCTGCTGGGTCATTGGCTATTTCCTGGGGACGATCAGGTAAAGGAATCTGTTTATACTTGTAGCGAAAATAATCCCCCGCCTGGTTTAGGACTGCACGGATCGAACGTTTGTCACTCATAATCTGTTGCAGTTCTTGCGGCGTAAATAAACTAGCCAAATCTGAGCCGACTGTTGCTGCCTTAAGCTGTAAAATTTCTTGAATACTGTCTGCTGTCGGTGGTTCCAAAAATATCTGATATTGAGAAATGCGATCAATAATTGAACCATCAAAAGTTTGCTGGAGCTGTTGCCAACGATTCGGAAACAAATTAAAAATAATTAGGCTATAGGGAACTCTAGTAAATATTTCTTTGACTGCTTCCCCAAAATTAAGCAATATTGGCTGATTGTGTTTTAATCCCAGCATTTCCAACTGATCAAAAACCATAATCAATGGTTCATGCAGGAGAGATAGCTTCCCTAAAACTGCGATCGCATCTAGGGAAAAGTCTTCTTTACTGATCTCATCCTGCCAACTACTCAGTCCAATTTTAGTTAGTTCTTCTGGTTCTAATTCATCCGCAGCTAGCCATTTTTTGACGAGCTGTTTATAACGAGGATCGGAATAGCGACAAAATTTAACGATCCCTTTTATGATTTCAGGAGCATAACCCGCTGCGCCGTATTCTTGGAACCACCAGTCACTAGTAAATTTTTCCACATAGTCCCAATTATTCCTTTTGGCTTGAGTATCTTTACCACCTAATATTTCATAGAGCTTGAGGGGGTCATGTTCAATCTTATTGAGAATAGTGATTATTTTTTGGTTATCGCTACTAGTAGATTTGATAATGCCGACAAAAGTATTGGCTAAAAAGTATTCCAGTTGATTAAATTCTGTCCCTGGGATCTGCTGGTTTAATGACTCTAAAATACAGCTATAAATATGGTACTTAATGGTATTGGCATCATTAGGACAAGGAATAAACAGAAGGCGATTGAGCTTTAATCTTTGTCGTGCCAAACGCATAATCAGATGGGTTTTGCCTGTACCTGGCTGCCCCACAATTACCGCCCCTTTGCTTTGCTGATTTTGATCGTATTTGATATCATCGATTACCGACTCTAAAATGGCATACTGAGTTTGGTAGACATTAGTATTATCGGGATGGATTTGAAACGGATGATCGACCCGACTACTACCAAAGGGGTTAACCAGTGTGGATTTGCTGAAAGATGAAGTCATGGTTTGACTCAGGGCTAAATATAGTTGGTGGGTAAACTGAGCATCAAAGCGAGCTATGTGGGCTTGTCTGGGATTAAAATACTGATGATTAACCTTTAAACCCAGCTTGGTTGCTAAATACGCCAAAGAATATCTAGAATTGGGAAAAAGCTGTCGTGCTAACTTATAGGTACAGCGTACTTCTCTTGGAGTCTCCCAGGATAAATTGGCTTTTTTAAAGCTTTTGCTTAGTACTTTAAGATCGTGTTCAGCATGATGAAATACTATTATTTTACCAGCGGCGATCTCCTTAAAATCTGTCAGAATTGTTGCTAGTGGTTTTGTGGATAATCCTCTGCCTCTTAAATCAGGATTTGCTTGGCTAAAGGCTTCATAAATCAATACCCCAGAACTATCGAGAATCGCAATTTCTCGTAATTCTCTGGTGCCTTCGGTGTCAATAACAATAAAATCCAATGCTTGAGCAAGCTAATAATTATTAATCATCATAATTAAAATTCAGACCAACAAGCTTGTTATTAACATCTGGTCGAGAACAATAAACTATTTTTTCCTGAGAGCTTTCATTAATTAAGCAATAAACTTCTTGATTAAATGCCTCCAGATTATTAATGTATTCTTCAGGGTTGATTCCAAGATACCGCCGAAATTGATTCCAAGGAACATCAACAATCCGATCTCCACAAACCATTTCTACTTTTCCACCTTCGAGTTCGAGATCCCCAAACTCAACTTCCAATTTCCCTAGTTCAATCTCTACTAACTTACATTGCTCCATTTTTGCCTGACCACCACAGCTAACTATAAGATAAGAGGACATCATCGTTGTAGTGGCGATCGCTATTGACTGAGCTAGTTTCATAAACTGATAGTATCTTTCAATATCTGAATCTTGAACGCGGGAATACTGAATCAAATTCAACATATCCCATCACGTTGTTGAGCTATCTTTAATTTAACTATGTCTAACTCTTTGCAACTCAAATCTGAATCTCTTTGTTTCGATGGCACAGTGACGTACTATGCACATCAATCATCTCTGTGCGCTTGTGAGATGAATTTTGCTGTCTATCTTCCTCCACAAGCAAAATCAAAATCTGTACCTATTTTGTATTATCTTTCTGGTTTGACCTGCACTGAAGAAAATTTTATAACCAAAGCTGGAGCACAACAATATGCTGCGGAATATGGCGTGATGCTAGTCGCTCCAGATACTAGTCCCCGTAATACAGGTATATCTGGAGAAGAAGATGCCTGGGATTTGGGTAGTGGTGCGGGTTTTTATGTAGACGCAACCATAGATCCGTGGCGCAAACACTATCAAATGTACAGTTATGTTACCCAGGAGTTACCTGCGTTAATTAAGGAAAATTTTCCTGTACAATCTGAGCGACAAAGCATTATGGGACACTCAATGGGAGGACATGGGGCATTAATTTGCGCGCTTAAAAATCCTCAACAGTATCTCTCTGTCTCAGCGTTGGCACCGATTGCTGCACCGATGCAGTGTCCTTGGGGAGAAAAGTTATTTACGGCTTATTTAGGCAGCGAGCGACAAAGATGGGCAGAATATGACGCCAGTGAATTAATTAAGCAGAGCCAGCTAAGTTCAACAATTCTCATCGATCAGGGAACAGCGGATCAGTTTTACCAGCAGCAACAACTATTACCCGAACATTTTAAAACAGCTTGCCAACAGGTGGGACAAAAACTAAATTTACGCTGGCAACAGGGATACGATCACAGCTATTTTATGATTAGTAGTTTTATAAAAGATCATATTCAACATCATGCTGAATATCTATCTAAATAGGTAAGAACTTTAAATGAGTTTCAATCAAGCTGAATAATTGCCATTGCTACTTAATTAAGATCTAGTCTAATTAGAATTATCATCAGTCAATTTATCTCTAATTAATTTATTAAATTTACTTTTAAATTCACTGCTATTTAGAATATTTTTCATGTCTAGATTTATTACGTTCAAACCGATCGGTGAGATTTTACAAGAGGCTGATTTGATTACTAGTCCCCAGCTAGAAGTGGCTCTCAGAGATCAAACTTATTATGAAGATATGCGCTTAGGGGAAATTTTAGCCTTAAGAGGTTGGATCAAACAAGATACTGCCGATTTCTTTGTCCAGGAATGGTTTAAACTAATCAATCACAGGATCGAACATCCCATTGGTTTCTATCTCAACAAAGCAGGCTTACTAACTGAACAGGACATAAAAGTAATCTTAGCGGAACAGCATAGACAGTCACTCCGTTTTGGTGATACTGCTGTTCAGCAAGGCTTGATTAAACCGAGTACGATCAATTTCTTTCTGCAAAACTTATTCCCATCTCAGTTACAAAGAGATCGTCAGCATAATCTGAAACAGCAACAGCAGCAAAAACAAAAAATTACTAGTGACGATATCACTTTTTGGGCAACATTAAGCTCGAAGAAACTGACTCATCCTTAAGTAGTCTGGTGGCATTATCTAAGGGATAATTTTATAAGTCAATAGACAGCAAAATTTGGCTTTCTTTTAGTTAGATCTGTAATTTTTTATAGTCTAATTTTTTCCTCTGCACTTAAGTAAGTAGATGTAATTAAATATAAAACGGGCTGACCATAGGGTCAGGGGTCAGAAAAAATTAGCACTAGTATCTGATAAATAATCTCCCCCACCTACTTATTTCTGCACTTATTTATTGTTGCTGCTGATTACTAGAGTCTATACTGTCTTCTTGATTTTGCTCCAAGTTTTTGATTTCGGGAGTGGAATTTATTTCGGTAGTAGTGACTTCAATGATGTTGGACTGATCCTGATCTCGATTGGCAGCTTGGTCTTCTGGTAATATTTCTGCTACTTCTACAGTTTCTAGGGAATCAAGGGCAGATTCGGCATTTTTTAAGTCTTTAGCAACTGGATTATTCGTTGCTTTAGCTGGTTTGCCCTCTGTTGTTTTACCTTCAGGTTTGGGGTAGGGATTTTCAGGCGTAATGGGAGCTGATTCTTCAAGCTTAACTTTGGATTCATCAATCTTATCTGACTCATTTTTAGGAGATGTTGATTCCTGTTGCTCAGAAGTCTCACTCGCTTTAGTTTCAGAAATTGATGGTTGCTCAGCTTGGAGTTCTTCAGTTTGAGAGATCTGATTGTCCGATTTCTCTTCAGTATTGTGGGGCGTGCTTACTTCAACTGTTTCTACGGAAGTTTTCTGGGAGTCATCATTGACCTTTTCTTCCTCAACTAGCTCCTTCGCTATCGGTTGAGTATTATTTATAGCTTCGCTAGGGTCACTCTGAGCAACTTTGGTGGTTGGTTTCTGTAATGATTCTGGGTTGGGAGTCGATTGGGAAGTAGTATCGGGAATCGCGATTTCTGTCTCTGTCACCTTGGGCATTTTGACAGAAGATGCAGTATTAGCAGTTGATGAAACAGAAACTTGTTTTCGCTTGAATAAACGCTTAAAGCTCCGCGTTAGGGAAAATTTGCTGGTTTCCGTGGCTTTATCAGGGTTAGCGATCGCTTTTCTTAACTGTAAGTTATGCCAACTGTATGCCACGATCAAAGCTGTCGCCGCAGCTTGCCCCAATAAGACTGCTCCTGTAATGTTCTGCGCGCAATACCACAAGACTAAAGCATAAAACAATCCGACTCCACTCCACAGAAAGTCATCTTGACGATGCAGATCTGACATCAAAAAAGCAGTTAAAAATAATCCTAAGCTACTGATGGCTATGGCGATCGCTAGGGCGTATGACAGCATTTTCCTGACTCCATTGGTTGCTCTATATATTCTGCGACAAGAATTGAACTTTTTACAGTAATTGCAGCAATTCTTTGGAGATAATTCTGCCACCCTAAGTTGAGGACACAGAAAATCGCCTGAAATTAGATAATAGTCTGGTTATGGTTTGAGAATTGTCAGGTTAGGTAAACTGAAGGGGTAAATCATAAGTGCAGAGCAGTCCCAAATATATTTCCCTGAATAATTTAAAATACAGGCAAAAATTGCCAATGAGACTACTTAAAGCAATAAAATAGTATTGTCTCAATTTTATTGAGAGTTTAATCAAATTAACTGTATGCAAATTTATTTAGATCATAGTGCGACGACCAAACCTCGTCGAGAAGCGATCGCCGCAGCCCAAGCTGTCTTGCAACGAGAGTGGGGCAATCCTTCCAGTCTCCACGAATGGGGACAGCGCTCGGCAACAGTTTTAGAAACAGCCAGAATTCAGGTAGCTCAATTACTCAATGCTCTCAATCCTGAGTCGATTGTGTTTACCTCTGGCGGGACAGAAGCTAATAATTTGGCTATTTTGGGGATCGCTCAGCAGTACCGTACTCCCCAACACTTAATTATTTCGAGGGTTGAACATTCGGCAATTAATGAGCCAGCAAAGCTACTAGAAAAATGGGGCTGGCAAGTAACCAGACTACCAGTTAATCGCTACGGAAGAATTAATCCCCTGGATTTACAAACCTCCCTGCAACCAAATACGGTTTTGGTCTCGACAATTTATGGACAAAGTGAAGTTGGCACTCTGCAACCTATAGCCAAACTAGCCAAAATCACCAAGGAACATGGCGCACTATTTCATACTGATGCTGTTCAAGTAGCAGGTCGTTTACCAATTGATGTGCATCAGTTGGAAGTGGATTTATTATCGCTGTCGGCTCATAAGATCTACGGCATCCAGGGAGCTGGAGCTTTATATATCCGTGAAGGATTAGAATTACTACCCTTATTTGGTGGTGGTGGTCAAGAAGGAAATATTCGTTCTGGAACCCAAGCTGTACCTGCGATTGCTGCTTTAGGTGTTGCTGCTGAGCTAGCCGCAACCGAAATGAAAACCGAAGCTTTTCGCTTAATTAAATTACGAGATCGTCTCTTTGATTTGCTGGCGGATTATCCCTGTCTAGAAACTACAGGCGATCGCATTTATCGTTTACCCCATCATGTTAGTTTTATTTTGAGCGATCGCTTTGCTAGTCAAGCAAAAGATATCACAGGCAAAACTATCGTCAGACAATTAAATATGGCAGGCATTGGGATTAGTGCTGGTTCTGCTTGTCACAGCGGCAAACTCAATCCTAGTCACGTATTATCGGCAATGGGTTACGATCAAGCGGCAGCAAAAAGGGGTATCCGCCTCACCTTGGGTAGAGATACGACCGAGGCTGATATTGACTGGACGGCGATGGTTCTCAAACAGGTTATTTGTCGCTTAATGCCACCTCTAGTTTGCTCCAACTAATTATTGTAATTCTCGAACTTTATCGGTTAAAGCTGAAATATCTATTTCGTTGTTTTGAAAGATTTTAGTTAATTCATCGTTGCCTAGCTGCATCAATTGCATCAAACCGAGCAACAGTTGTTCAGTATCAATGTATTTTTTCTGTTTGAGTCGTGCAGCATTTAATGCCAGTTCCAAAACATATCTGCTTTCTGGACTGAATTTATTGACTTTGAGAGCTCTGTGTCTGGCTACAAACTTTGAATCCTCTCTGTTTGGAGTCAAGCCAGATTCTGCTAACAAACGGGCGACAGGGGTAGTTACGTTTTGCATCAAGCCCTTAAGAATATCTCTCGGTTCAACCTGGGATTTGCCAGATAATCCTGCACTATGTTGAGCAAATTCAATTGTGGCGATCGCTTCATCAGTAAATCGCTCTCCTTTGGGCAACCACTGGCTAAAATTGCTGACTTTTTCCCTTAGATTCTGCATGGGACTTTTCTCCTGATATGAGAATACTGATTCAATTGCAACATCAAACAACAGCCCGATTTTAAAAGCCATTTCCAAACTGGGAGTAAACTTACCTGACTCAAAACCATTTACTGCCTGACGACTTATGTTTAAGGCTCTGGCTAGATCTGCCTGTGACCAATCAAAAGTTTTTCTAAGTTCCTTGAGTCTGTTTTTCACTTTTTAATCATCATAGATCGTGGCTTGCTGTCAAGTATTACTTTACTAATAAACTCTCAAGTGTGTCAAGCAATGCTTGACACACTTGAGCAAAAAAAAGTGCCAAGGAGACTTGGCAAAGCAAGAAATAACAAAATATTTGAGGCATATAAGTAATCATACCTTCATTTGATTATTTAGAGCTATAACTTAATTGCGACTTAAAGATCTCTAGCTCAAATTGTTTACTAGAGCTTATTCTTGGAATCATGAACAAATTGTGGGGGTAGGCAGATAAATCTAATCTCGATAGATACTCCAGTATCTAGAAATTACATCTCCTGTTGATACTCTTCTAATAAGTCTAATAAACCGATGATGCACTGCATCGGCAACAGCTCGTTGAGAGTTAGTTGAGTTTTGCCGCCGCCTAGTTTAATGGGAATATCCTGCAAGATGCCCGATATACTATCTTCTGTTATGGAATCGCTTTCCAAAAGAGGATAGACTTTCTCGGCTACAGTAGTGTGGAGATGAGCATCATTGAGATACAGATGCCATTTTGCCACATCAATATAGATGTTTTCGCCAATTTTAGCCGCTAGAGCTTCGATGTCTTGAGTATTAGCCATTAGGTGTCAATTGAGTAATCTGCGATCGCCTTAATATAAATGAAGTGTAAAGCTAAGATACCAAACCAAATACCGTTGACCCAGAGCAACCAAGGCCATTGCGCTGCATTGAGATTATGCACAAACCATAATCCAGAATTAGTTGCAGCATAGATCCCGACATGAATAGCAAAGTTCATTAAATCGTCTAAACGACGATATTCGGGATCGGTTTTACGGTCGGGTTCACGAGGCCAACGAGGGGGCATAGATTGTTTTTAAATATCAAATATACGTCTGTCAAGTTACTTTAATTGTACCGTTTAGTCGCTGTTTACTTCAGCAAAATAATCGCCAGATTTTCCTCCTGTCTTACTCACCAGGCGTATTCCTGTAATTTCCATTGATTTTTCCAAGGCTTTAGCCATGTCATAGAGTGTCAATGCCGTGATGGATACAGCGGTTAGAGCCTCCATCTCCACTCCTGTTTCTGCTTTGATTCCTACGGTTGCCTGAATCTCATATCCAGGAAGACTGCGATCGGGAATGATTTCTACTTCAATTTTATGAATTGGCAAGGGATGACACAGGGGAATTAGGTTTGCTGTTTGTTTTGCTGCCATAATTCCCGCAATTTTGGCGGAACCTAGCACATCTCCCTTGGGCGCATTACCCGCTTCAATCTGCTCTAGAGTTGCTAAAGACATCCTGATTTTGCCTCTAGCGACAGCCTGACGACGAGTGATTTGTTTAGCCGAAACGTCAACCATTTGGGCTTCTCCGCGATTATTGAGATGAGATAAGGAATCAAATTGATTTTTTTCTTGCATTGTCATACTAAGGTCTGCTACTATTGAACACTGTTGGGTTGAACAAGTGAATTTTGTTAACTCATGTTAGGGCGAGTAGCTCAGTGGATTAGAGCATTTGGCTACGAACCAAAAGGTCAGGGGTTCAAATCCCTTCTCGCTCATTTAACTCTTGCGTTATCGACTTATAGGTGCGGTTTTATCGGCGGATTACGCACTAGATTTTAAATAACTGCAATTGCCGGCAATATCAGCGATATTTAGATGAAGCCAAACTAGTATGCTTGGCTTTGATGTCTTCATGATTTGGTGTGGGACATAAAGCATTTATTTAAAGGGTGAATGAGATTCACCCCTACATGAAGCACTACAGATCAAAACTATTGATAATAGCTATCTTTATTGATTGCTAATCGTCTTGCTCAAAAATAATAGCCAACAAGATTGATTGGCTCCAGCGAATTATCAAGACATTTTTCCATTGTGTTTTGACCACGCTGCCATCGATACAGGAACAATTGGCTCAATCAATTCGACAATTGCCTGGGCATAGGCTCCAATTTCACTTTGTGCCCCTGCACCTAAACGTAAGCTGATAAAATTCAATAATGCCTGTAAGGAGACCGTCCAGACCCAAGAAGTATATACAGAGGGAATTAAAACCCCTCTGGCTTGCTCTCTTCCGACACCCAATTGCAGAAGTTGGCTATAGGCTTGATAACTATTTTCGCACTGTTCTCGATAAATGGCGATCGCCTGCTGGTTAAGATCTTCTTCTAGGCTACCAATAGTTGCCTGTTTATTATTTTTTGATTGCTGCCTAAAAGTTGGTGGGATATAAAATTCATTACTATCATCAATCGCAACATACCGAAAGCTCTTTTCATTCCAACCTAATTGTTCATCATTATGATTGCTGGCTATGACATGTTTCCACCATTGCCTGCAAATATACAGCGGGGCTTTAACCTTAAATTTGAACACCACTCCCCGAAACGGAGAAGTATGCTGATGCTTAATGAGATAATTGATTAGTTTGATATCCTTGTCATTTAATTCAGCCGAACTTCTCTCAAATGAAGCTCTGGCATCATTAACAATACTGAGATCGGTTCCCATCGAATCGATCAATTCAATTCTGCTTTTGCCATCATTTAAAGGATCTTTATAGCCCATTATTTTCTAGTTTTTGATATTTAAACTTAGCTTATAGAACTGACCTGTTGAAATATGTCTTAAGATGCCTAAACTTTAGGTAAGGTTACTCCTGAACCTTGATTTTGATACTTGCCGCCGCGGTCGGCATAGGTGGTGTCACAAGATTCTCCCTCAAAAAACAAGAGTTGCACAACCCCTTCGTTAGCATAGATCTTGACATCAGCACTAGAAGCATTACTGAACTCCAGGGTAATACTTTGACCTTGCCAAGAAGCTTCTAAAGGAGTAGTGTTGGCAATTACCCCAACACGGGCATAAGTCGATTTACCGAGACAGATCGCCGTTACGTTGGGGGGCATTTTAATGCTCTCCAGAGAAGCTCCCAAACCATAGCTATTTGCAGGAATAATAAAATAAGCTGAACCATCATCATCTTGGTGAAGCTCTGCCTGTTCCAAATTCTTGGGATTAAACTTTTTGGGATCGACTACCGTACCAGGGATATGTCTAAAGATCCGAAAATCATGAGGCGAGAGACGAATATCGTAGCCATAGGAGCTTAGTCCCCAGCTGATAGTCGCTACAGCATGTTCTGCCCCAAGAACCGCTTTTCTGATTGATTTTTCCTCAAAAGGAGTAATCATCCCCTGGCGAGCCTGGTTCACTATCCACTTATCGTTTTTGATCATGTTTGCGGTAGTATTGCTAACTCATAATTCATAAGCAGAGAGTATCTTAACAAGGGATAAAGCAAAATTAAGCGGATATTCAGTCTTCTTAATTTTTGATATATTTTTACCCATTAAACTAAGGGCAAGATATTGCTATATTCCATCAGCAGTTGATCATCGCTCAAGTATTGCGAGGCAGCTTAAAGAGTCCAAAGTAATTCAAATTTCATCAGATAGTCTGCTCGCATGGAGGAAAGTTCCAATAGTACATTTCTGAGACCAGCTTTGGTATTGATTTTAGTAAATAAATAATCGCCCGTTTCAGCAAAGTTCAGCTCGTAGGCTTAATTAGTTTCCCCCAAGACCCAATCCTCAGATAAGCCCTTGCTAATTCATTAGTGATTATATTTATGGCAGCTTTTATTATTAATTTAATATTAATTTTTAATC
>JBCDEP010000022.1:0-52496 GCA_039179675.1 Cyanobacteria bacterium P01_G01_bin.67 | reverse complement strand
TTTTAAAAACCTTATTAATTAATCAATTAAAAGACTGGGAGATTTAATAAAATGACTATTAGGCAGCTGAAAAACATCAAGCTAATCTCGATCACGATTCTTCTAACTATTTTGAATATTAGCTTAAATCATTCTGGAGCTAGGGCGGAAATAGTTGATCAGGATCTCGAATCTATCTCTAGCATGCCAAGATTGATAGAAAAAACTAGCAAAGATCATTCTTTAAATTTACCTGAGCTTGCCGCAAAGATTAAATCTCAAGCTCAGCAAAATGACCCTGAATTATCGCAAATTGACGCAAAAATTCCTCTCAGTCGTCGATTCCTAATTGCTAATCTCTTCGGTGGCAAAGCATCTTGGTATGGACCAGGATTTCATGGTCGTCTCACCGCTAATGGTGAAAGATACAATCAAAATGCGATGACCGCTGCTCATCGCAGTCTTAAATTTGGCACCAGAGTCAAAGTCACGAATCTGAATAATGGACGTTCCGTCGTCGTCAGAATTAATGATCGTGGTCCCTTTATTAAAGGTCGAGTAATAGATCTTTCAGCGGCGGCGGCACGCTCACTTAACATGATTCATTCAGGAGTTGCACCAGTTCAGGTAACTATTCTGGGACAGTAGATTATAAACCCCCAATCCTATGAAGAATAATCAGCCGAATTAATTTGCTCCAAAAGCGACTTAATCACTGATAATTGATCTTTGACGATTGCGGATTAAGACTCATGGTGCTACTGTTACGAACAATTTCAGAAATACGCTCTCACCTAAAGGTTCTGCGCCAGAAAACTCCAAATTCTTTGGGTTTAGTGCCAACGATGGGAGCGTTGCACCAAGGTCATTTAAGTTTAATTAAACAGGCGATCGTTGATAACGATATTGTGATAGTTAGCATCTTTGTTAACCCGTTACAGTTTTCTCCCACAGAGGATTTACAAGATTATCCGCGTCAGCTAGAGCAAGATCTCGAACTTTGTCGCAGAGTGGGGGTAGATCTAGTATTTGCCCCTGAACTGCCAGAAATTAACGTTAAAGGAGATACAGAAGCTCTTGGACAGATGACGACCGTAATGCCTCCCCATCAGATGACCCAAGTGTTATGCGGTAGATATCGTCCTGGTCACTTTACAGGGGTTGCCACCATTGTGACCAAACTGCTAAATATTATTCAGCCAGATCGAGCTTATTTTGGGCAAAAAGATGCCCAGCAGCTAGCAATCATCCGACGCTTGGTTACGGATTTAAACCTACCAGTAGAAATTGTGTCCTGTCCGATTGTTCGGTCAGCATCAGGACTAGCATTAAGCTCCCGCAATCACTATTTAACTGATTTTGAAACAGAACAAGCCGCTCAAATTTACCACAGTTTACAACAGGCAAACCAAGCTTTCAGGACAGGAGAATCAGACAGCAGGACTTTAATTAATTTGGTCAAACAGGTACTAACTCCCATAGAAGAAGTTAAAATTCAGTACGTTGAGCTGGTCGATCCTGTCCGTCTCCATCCCATTGAAGAGATTAAACAGGCTGGATTACTAGCGATCGCTGCTTATGTTGGTTCTACTCGCTTAATTGATAATATTGTGTTGCAAAAACGTCAGCCTATCGTTGCCATTGATGGTCCTGCTGGGGCAGGAAAGTCCACCGTCACTCGTCGTCTGGCACATAAGTTGGGCTTGCTTTATCTTGATACGGGAGCAATGTATCGCGCTGTTACTTGGTTAGTGATGGAGTCTGGAGTTGCTGTTGATGACTACCAGGCGATCGCCGATTTACTCCCAGATCTTGATTTAAAACTTACCTCCCCTAATGGTGCCGAACTGCCGACAGTAGTTCACGTCAACGGTCAAGAAGTAACCAATGCTATTCGTACCCCAGAAGTAACGGCTAACGTTTCGGCGATCGCTGCTCAGACTGCGGTGAGAGAAAAATTAGTTATTATGCAGCAGCAATGGGGAGAGCAAGGAGGCTTAATTGCTGAAGGTCGTGATATCGGGACAAATGTGTTTCCAAATGCTGAATTAAAGATATTTTTGACTGCTTCTGTTCAGGAAAGAGCCAGAAGACGCTGGCAAGATCTCCAAAACCAAGGCAGGAAGGATATTAATTTACAACAGCTAGAGCAAGATATTCAGCAACGAGATCAACAAGATAGTAATAGAGCGATCGCACCTTTAAAAAAAGCTGATGATGCCCTGGAAATAATCACCGACAACTTAACTATCGATGAAGTAATCAACCAAATCGTCGAACTCTACCATCAAACCATCTAAGACTTAACGATGGTCAAATAAAATGAGGACAAATCAGCATTTGCCCCATGATGAATCTTGCTCTAAACACAATCTATAGCCATTCCAATTAATTTCCCTACTATCTAAGTTATCTTTTTTCGGGAATAGGGAATAGGGAATAGGGAATAGTAATCTAGCTTTTTCCATACGGTTTTTATTCGGAATAACTATAGATTGCTATATCTTGTTTTCATGGATTTTGTTTCCTTCCAAAACCTCTGGCCAATTTTCATCACCCAAAGCAATATTGCCTGGTATATCTTCAGCCCATTGTTGCTGAACTGCGGGACTATAGTTGAGATAGAGTTTTTCATCGACAATTTTCCACGACTCTGGGTCAATAGAAGCTAAGTTGCCTTCACTTACAGCCTTAGCACAGTAACCACCATATTGAGGTGCATACTCTTCGGGATTGGCAGCGAACAGATCTAGATTTTCTTGGCTAGAAAATCTCCAGGTGGCACCATTCCATTCATGTTCAAATTCATTACTACCGATGACAGCTTTACTCTCCGTAAAGTAAGCCACAGGATCGGCACCACGAATTGCTAAACCACTGAAAGATTCTGTATAAATAGGAGGTGCAACACCAGTCTCCTGAGCAACAGTATTGGTCGCGGAATTGTTTTGACTGCTATTTGAGGAACCACAGCTTGTGATTGCTGCCATAAATCCGAGAGCCAAAATAGAGGCTGTAGCTATGCTAATGAGTTTTGATTTCATAATTGATGATATTCTTCTGAACTTAGACTGACGACCAAGAATTTGCTGATTGCTGGCGCGATCAATCTCTGATTAAAAATAACTTTGCTGAGTTTTAGATTAAGAATAGCCGCTTTAAATCTGGAAAATTAGCTGATGCTATGGATTACAGTCAAACTAATGATTTATGTTTCATAAAATCAAGAAATATTACTTTCAACACCATGCCTTGATTTCTTTACTCGCCACTTAGCCAAGAAATAGCACTTCTAATCCACTCTTCCACATTGTTATTTTTAAGTAGCAAATTGTCTTGACTTAAAGCAGTTAACACTTGTTCTATTTCCTCGTTGGTGTAGCCTAAAGCTAACAAAGTCATTTCCAAATCTTCTTTAATCTCAGGTTTAGGTGCAAAAACAGTCTGTGGTTGCTGTACTTCCATGCCCGATATCTTACGCCATTGAGCTAGTTTAGTTTTCAATTCGAGGGCGATACGTTCAGCAGTTTTCTTGCCCACGCCAGGAGTTTTGGTTAAAGCAGGAATATTGCTAGTGACAATTGCTCCCACCAGTTCAGAAATGCCTAAAGTATCAATCAAGGCAATCCCTAATTGCATTCCTATCCCACTAACGGCAGTTAACTGGCGAAATAAATCTCGCTCCGCTGCGGAAGAAAAACCATAGAGAATTTGCTTATCTTCCTGAATTTGGAGATGAGTAAATACTTGAATCGTTGGTTCTGTATTTTCATCTAATTGACGTGCAAAACGAGTAGGTATTTGCATTTCATAGCCAATATCATGGACATCCAAAATCAAAAACAGACGATTTTGGGTTGTTTTAGTAATTTCTACTTTGGTACCCTTGAGGTAGTTAATCATGATCAAGTAACTCGGTGTCGTTAAAATTAACTTACTGATTCTGGTCTTGTGGATTATTGCCTAATATTTAATTTTTCTCCAATTAATTCGATGTCATCATTCTTTGATGGACTTGCTTCTAGATGAGTATACGTGGTAAAGCAATTTCCAATCTCTGACTTGCACAACATAACTACGGTCAGTTGAGAAAAATTAAGTACAACACTTTTTTTAATGCTGAAAGCTAAGGGCTTAAAACCAGTAAATCAAAACGAAGCCAACCCAGATTGAACCAAATATGCCTAATCATCTGCAATCAACCCAAAGTCTCTATCTGCAAAAACACGTTGATAATCCAATTAATTGGTGGTATTGGTGTGATGCGGCTTTAGCGTCAGCAAAGCAAGAAAATAAGCCGATCTTTCTCTCCATTGGGTACTCTAGCTGTCATTGGTGTACCGTCATGGAAGGAGAAGCATTTTCTGATCAGGCGATCGCTGATTATCTCAACGAGAATTTTCTCCCGATTAAAGTAGACCGAGAAGAAAGACCTGATATCGATAGCATCTATATGCAGGCGTTACAGATGATGACTGGTCAAGGGGGTTGGCCATTAAATATTTTTCTCAATCCTGAAGATTTAGTTCCTTTCTATGGAGGGACCTATTTTCCTGTTGAACCAAAATATGGTCGTGCTGGATTTTTAGAGATTCTTAAAGCCATACGTCGCTTTTACGATCACGAACCCGAGAAATTAATGGCATTTAAAAGCGAAATTCTGGGAAATTTGCAAAAGTCAGCTGCTTTGCCTGTAAATACAGAGGTGAATCTAGACCAAAAACTACTTGATCAAGGAATTAATGCTAATATGGCGGCAATCCAGCCTAACGATATTGGTCGTCCGAGCTTCCCGATGATTCCCTACTCTAAAATTGCTTTACAGGGTAGTAGACTCAAGCAAGAATATGACTATAATACCCAGGCATTATCCCAGCAGCGAGGATTAGATTTGGTTACAGGGGGGATCTATGACCACGTAGGAGGTGGATTTCATCGCTACACTGTAGACAATACCTGGACAGTGCCTCATTTTGAAAAGATGCTCTACGATAACGGTCAAATTGTCGAATATTTGGCTAATCTATGGAGTTCAGGAGTGCAGCAACCTGCCATAGAAAGAGCGATCGCGGGTTCAGTTAACTGGCTTCAGCGAGAAATGACTCACGATCAAGGTTATTTTTATGCGGCTCAAGATGCGGATAACTTTACTATCTCAGAAGCCGTTGAACCAGAAGAAGGAGATTTTTATGTTTGGAGTTACCAGGAATTAGAATCTTTATTGAGTGAGTCAGAATTAGCTGCATTACAGCAAGAATTGACCGTTACAACCACAGGCAACTTTGAGGGTAAGAATGTCTTACAGCGCCTCTCAACAGAGGAGTTATCTGATTCGGTTGACCAGGCTCTAGCAAAATTATTTACAGTACGCTACGGACAAGCAGCAACAGAACTTGAGAGATTTCCCCCAGCAAAAAACAATCTAGAGGCGAAAAGTAAAAACTGGCAAGGACGTATTCCTCCTGTTACTGATACTAAAATGATCGCTGCCTGGAATAGTTTAATGATTTCGGGATTAGCTAGAGCCTATGGTGTCTTTAACGAGGAAGCTTATTGGGATTTAGCCACTAATGCGGTATGGTTCATGCTGCAAAATCAGTGGCTTGACGGCAGATTTCAACGTCTTAACTATGATGGGATGGCAACCGTGGCGGCTCAGTCAGAAGATTATGCACTCTTGATTAAGGCTTTATTAGATCTGCAAGCCGCTTGTCCCCAAGATTCACAGTGGTTGGAGCAAGCTATCAAGGTTCAAAGGGAATTTGACGAACAACTTTGGAGTATCGAACTAGGTGGTTATTACAATAATTCAACTGATGCCGGTCAAGATTTATTAGTTCGAGAACGTAGCTATATGGATAATGCCACTCCTGCGGCTAACGGGGTGGCGATCTCTAATTTGGTGCGTCTGGCTCTCTTAACGGATAATCTCGATTATTTAGAACAAGCAAAACAAGGACTCCAGGCGTTTAGCTCAGTAATGGCAAAATCTCCTACCGCCTGTCCCAGTTTGTTTACAGCGCTAGATTGGTTTTTACACGGCACTAGCGTCAAAACTGGTTTGGCACAAATTGAGCCATTAAGTTCGCTGTATTTACCTACTACAGTATTACGACTAGAAACAGAATTGCCATCAGGTGCAGTAGCAATTGTTTGCCGGGGTACATCCTGTCTCGAACCTGCCAGCAGTATTGAGCAACTGCTTGAGCAAATTGAAGAGTCGTTAGTCGTTAGTTGAGTGATGGGGGGGCATTAGCACTAAAATTTTAAGCTAAAACGCAATTGATTTTTTCTGCCCACCCTACTGCCACTATTGCTTGTTTTCTTTAACAAAAATGTAATGCCGGAAATCAAATAAGATTACTGTATTCTATAATCAGATTCTCTAGATCATTGACCAATAACATGAGCGATCGCCTTTCTTTTATCCGTTCTGATTTAGCCCAGCTTGCAGCCTATACGCCACATCCAGGCGGAGCCAGAGCCGCTATTGTTGATCGTTTAGATACTAATGAAAGTCCCTTAGATTTACCCCCAGAAATCAAGTCGAAACTGGCATGGGCTTATCAACAAGAGATTGAAGCCAATCGCTATCCTGATGGTAGTCATTATCAACTAAAGCAGGCGATCTCTGACTATGTAGCTGAGTCAGCCAATTTAGCTGATAGCTTTACTCCCGCTAATATTTCCGTTGGAAATGGTTCAGATGAACTAATTCGGTCGTTATTAATTGCAACTTGTTTGGGAGGAACGGGATCGATCTTGGTAGCAACGCCGACTTTTTCCATGTATGGGATCTTGGCTCGAACCCTAGGTATTCCTGTGATCACTGTTCCGCGACAGGCTGATTTTGCCCTTGATATCGAAATTGCTCAAGACGCCATTAAGCAAACTGAGAATCCCCCTATTCGGGTCGTATTCATGGTGCATCCCAATTCTCCTACAGGAAATGCCCTCAAAACCGAGGAATTAGAGTGGCTCAAAAGTCTCCCCGAAAATATTTTAGTGGTGATTGATGAAGCTTATTTTGAGTTTAGTCAGACCTCTGCTGCCAATGAGGTATCTCAACGTACTAACTGGATCATATTGCGTACCTTTTCTAAAGCCTTTAGATTAGCTGCCCATCGCGTGGGATATGCGATCGCTAATTCTGATTTAATTAATGTCCTAGAAAAAGTCCGTCTGCCTTATAATCTACCTAGTTTTTCGCAGCTAACAGCTCTGGTTGCGCTGCAACAACGTCAGTTACTCTTGCCATTAGTCACCAAAACTATCGAGGAAAGAACAAGAGTTTATCCTTTGCTTCAGCAAGACGGCAGGTTCCAAGTATGGCAAAGTCAGGCTAACTTTATTTATCTTCGTCTTCAAAAAATCGAGCAGCGTAATCATGAAGCTACTCTGGCAAGCATCACGGAGAGCCTGAAGGTACAAGGAACATTAATTCGTCACACAGGGGGAGGCTTGAGGATTACAGTGGGTACTCCTGAAGAAAATAATCGTACTCTCAGCAGGCTAACTGCTTTGAGAATTGAACTAGCAGTTTAGCTTCAAAGTATTTTCTCTTGAGTGTATATTCTACCTAGGTAATATATCTTCACTTATAAGTATTGCTTTGCGTATTACTTGTGTTATTGTTATGTGTGATGGAATACATACAAATTAATTAAAATCTTGGTGACATAATCAGCATATTATAATCCTTATTGATAGCTAGTGTAATCTGGCTGCTATTATTAACTATTTAAATTCATTCTCAATACTTTTTATTTATAAAATTTTGTGATGATTTTATTATCTTCACTTGTCGTAGTGGCAGAAAATCAAGCTTCTTCAAATGTTGATGAAGAAACAATTATCCTAAACCTTAAATCTGGTGCATACTATGGCTTGAATAATGTCGGTGTTAGTGTCTGGAATCTTATTCAAGAGCCAAAAACTGTCATGGAAATTCGAGACACGATTTTAGAAGAATATGATGTTGAATCCGAACAATGTAGTCAAGATTTATTTAGATTACTCAAAGAATTATCAGTTGTGGGGCTAATTAAAGTGAAAAATGAAACACATGATTAAAATCTCTAAAGAAGTGGTATTTGACTTCATTAGAAACTTTGGCATTGGCATTTTTATACTGTTTCTCTCTTGTGGATAAAGCGAGTTGTGAGTGCAATTATAGGGATTTATTATCCTAACCAACAACCTGTTGATCGAGCAAAGCTAGTACAAATGCTTGATCTCCTCAAGCATCGAGGTTCAGATGGAGCCAATATGTGGCAAGAGAACTCTATTGGGTTAGCTCATCAGATGCTTTGGACTACCCCTGAGTCTCTTGGAGAAACACTACCTGCTACCAAAGGTAAACTAACAATCACGGCTGATGCTCGGCTTGACAATCGGGAGCAACTAATTCCTGCTTTAGATTTAACAGACTATCCTGCCGAAGAAATTACTGACAGCGATCTACTCTTAGCTGCCTACGAGAAATGGGGCGAACATTGCCCAGAACATTTACTAGGAGATTTTGCCTTTGCGATTTGGAATGGGCGCAACCAGACTCTATTTTGTGCTAGAGATTATTTCGGTGTTAAACCGTTTTATTACTATCATCATCCAGGCAAACTTTTTACCTTTGCCTCGGAAATTAAGGCATTATTTTGCTTGAGGGAAGTACCTCGTAATCTCAATGAAGTCAGAATTGGTGACTATCTCGAAGGAATCCTGGAAGATAAAACCATTACTTTTTACCAAGATATTCTCCGTTTACCCCCTGCCCATAGTCTGACGTTGAGTTCCCAAGGTATTCGATTAAGAGAATATTGGTCGTTAGACCCTAAATATGAGCTGAAATTAAACTCCGCTCAAGAATATGCTGAAGCCTATCTGGAAGTATTTACTCAAGCAGTTCGTTGTCGTTTGCGGAGTGCTTTTCCCGTCGGTTCTGCTTTAAGTGGCGGACTAGATTCTTCTTCAATTGTTTGTGTGGCACGAGAACATCTCCAGCAACCTCTCAAAACATTCTCTGGCATTTTTAAGTCAGTACCTGAAAGTGACGAATACTCTTTCATCAATGCAGTTGTAGAACAAGGAGGCATCGAGCCTCATTATGTAAATGTAGATCGCATTAGTCCCCTTGTCGATATTGAAAAAGTACTATGGCATCAAGATGAACCGATCTGGACTCCAAATCTGTTTATGCACTGGGGTCTTTATGGTTCAGCCCAACAACAGGGAGTCAGAATTTTTTTAGATGGCTTCCTTGGTGATAATGTTGTTTGTCATGGCTGGGAACACCTCATGGATCTCGCCTATGATTGGCGTTGGCTTGCCTTATACCAAGAAATTAAAGGTATTATTCTGCGTCAGCCTGAATACTCCCAACAAGACAAGATAGAAATGCTCAAGCAGTATTTATGGCAATTTAATTTGAAACCACGAACCCCAAAAACTTTGTATAAAATTTGGCGGCGACTACGACAATCTAAATCTACAAATCCTCAACTAAGCTCAAAAGTTAATCCCGACTTTACAAAGCAAATTGAACTTTTGCAAAGATCTCAGCAGTTACAACCATCTACCCCTAAACCACCACAAGCTGCGATTAAACGCCGCTATCGAGATCTGATTGCTGGAGAGATACCTTTAGGATTAGAAATATCTAACAAAACAGCCTCAGCCTTTGCAATAGAGTCCCGCTTTCCCTTCACTGATCGCCGATTAGCAGAATTTTGTTTATCTATTCCTGGCTCACAAAGAATTCAAGATGGGCTGTCTCGAATGATCGTTCGTCGAGCTTTAGTCAATCACTTACCTGAAAAAGTTTGCTGGCGAACTGGCAAAGGAAATCTTTCCTACAATTTTCATCGCTCCCTAATGGCTTTTGAGAGGGAGCGTCTCGACGAGATTATAATGCTCAATCCGCAACAGATAGAGAAGTATATTAATCTCAATATTTTGCGGCAGCAATATCAACGCTATAAAACAAAAGCTAGTGGGGGGAATACTCCCTTAATTTGGTCGGCTACTAACTTGGCTTTGTGGCTTAATCAGACCAATGTTAGAGGTGAAAACTGATGAAACTTGCCAAATATAAAAACGATGGGAGGTGGTATAGATGAAAAGGAGGTGATGCTGATTAACTAAATAATTGAATTCAAATTGAATGTATTCAGTACAAAATAAACTCAAAAAAATTGATGGAGAAAATTCTCATGCAAACAAAAAAAAGCTATAAGTCACCTGAAGTAACTTTTTACGGCAATGTGGAAGAAATCACATTTGGTTCGAGAGTAGCGCTTTCAGATGCCTGGGTTGGTGCAGATGGAAATGATGGTATATTTGGTCCCAAATGTCCCGATAATTCTGATTTTTGGGCTTGTACTAGTGGTTCATAAGGGGACTATTGAGTAACTCAAACTAGTGTAGCTTTGATCAGGATTTAAATAAATATTTTTTTTAATTTGGGAATGTCTCACTTTTATATTCAAGTATTGATGCTTGTCTCAGAAATTACTACTATTTCTAGATTTTATATACTTGAAAAATCATAAATTAAACATTGATACAAGTGGACATTTCCTTTTTTTCTTGAAAAAGCATTTCTAAATATTTTATTTTTTAAAATTTTTTTTGTTTCTATATTGATATTTATTTTGAATTACTTGAGCTTTGTGTAAATTAAAATATTACTAATAGCATGTTTGAATATAATTCCTATGGCTTGAGGATTAGTTCCGAGTTGTTGCTGCCAGAGTTAATAGAAAGTAATGGTAATGACAAGACAGATATAACTATTCTTCGAGGCAATTTAGAACCTCCAAAATTAGAACCAACTCTTACAAACTGCTACTGTAAACTCACCGAAGATGAGGCTTATTTAGCATGGGAACAAGTCGGTACATTTTTAGTACGAGGTGGACGGGAAATTATCGTTGATTTGATTACTAATGTAGAGGAGTCGATAGTTCGTCTATTTTTGCTTGGTGCAGGTTTAGGCATGTTGCTCCATCAGCGGGGACTATTCCTGTTGCATGCTAGTACAGTTAAAATTGGCGATCGCGCTGTGAGCTTTATGGGGGATAAGGGTTGGGGCAAATCAACCACCGCAGGGGCTTTACACCGTCGCGGACACCAGCTAATGACCGATGATGTAACCGCCATAGATCTGAGTAATCCCCAATGTCCGATGGTATTACCAGGATACGGTCAGTTAAAACTCTGGCCCGAATCAGTGATCGCTCTTGGTAACAATCCTGAAACATTACCCTTGCTGCATCCTCAACTAGAAAAACGAGATCGTCTCATCAAGCAAGATTTAGCTCTAAATCCAGTTCCTTTAAAACAAATCTATTTACTTGGTGGCGGAGAGAAACTGGCAATTGAGAATCTTTCTGCTCAACAGGCTTTGGGTGCTGTGATGCATAACTGGTATTGTGCTAGGTTTGGTTCTCAAATGATGCAGGCGATAGATATGTCTGAGCATTTTCATCGTTGTACAAGTTTGATCAATCAAATTCAGATGTCGTGTCTCAAGCGAGAAAAATCGTTGGATGCTTTGGATAAAATTGCACAGCTGATCGAATCACATCTCGATCCTACTCAACCTTTAGCTATATAGTTCAAGACTAGTATGAAATATTTAGCATGAGTAAATTTTTGACGGATCAGGACGTTTTTCTAGCAAAATTGAAATGACAAATTTACTACTTACCTTAGTTTAGTTTAGTTTAGAGTCTCTGATTACTTCTGTGTTGTCGAAAGTATTGCTCCTGGAGATAGATTCCATCATTTTATTTTTAAGATGACAATTCTTCCTAAATTCCCAGCTAAAATCCTTAATAAAATTGATTGCCCTGAACTGGAAATACTACTCAGCTGTGCCAGAATTACTTTAGACGAAAAAATATTACAAAAAAACAAAATCCTGCTCCAACAAGAACTTAACTGGAAGTATTTGCTTAAGACGGCATCATATCAGGGAATTCTGCCACTTCTAGCCTATAACTTGATAATGTTTTACTCAGAAGCTATTCCTGAGATTGTCTTATCTAACCTCAAACAATACTTGCAACGTAACGCTGTCGATAATCTTTTGTTGACTCAAGAACTAATCGCTATTTTGAAACTCTTGGAAACAAATGAGATAGCAGCCATACCCTTTAAAGGTTTAGTACTCGCTGCTTCCGTCTACGGAGATGTTGCACTGCGTCAAATCAGCGATTTGGATATCTTAGTTCGTTCTGAAGATTTTCAGGTTGCTGTAGAGTTATTTGTTTCTTTGGGTTATCAAGCTAAAGTTCAAGTTCCTTGGGAGTGTCATCTAATCAAAGAAAATGGTGTTAATATTGACCTCCATCGAGAAATTGTACCCAAACACTTATCTTCCTCTCTTAGCTCTGATTATATTTGGCAACATTTGGAACCCATATCCTTAGCCAGAACAAATGTTCTTACCCTAAATCCAGAGGCTAATTTGCTAATTCTCTCTCTCAACGGAACCAAAGAATGCTGGCAAAGCTTATCGCGAATTTGCGATGTGGCAGAACTAATTCGTACCTATCCCAATTTGAATTGGCAACAGGTTATGGAACAGGGAAAGTCTATGGGATTTGAGAGAGTCATTTTCCTAAGCTTATTTCTAGCCAGAAATCTCTTAGATGCCAAAATTCCCGATTTCATTTGGCAACAAATGGAATTAGACCCAGTACTTCCCCAACTTATCATACGAGTATACGATAAACTTTTTTCTGAACCTTCAGACTTGGCAGGAACAGTCGAAACAACTTTGTTCCACATCAAAACAAGAGAACGCTGGCAAGATAAAGTCCAGAGTGCGTTCGGACTCATGAAACTCTCTGGCTGGCTACACCCAACCAAAAGAGATCGGCAATTGATTCCTCTCCCTGGTTTATTTTCGTTTCTATATTATTTGATTCGACCGATTAGAGTATTGATACGCTATAGATCAGTTTTATTTAATAAATAAAGTATTGCTTACATAGCTTGAGAATCCTGACTAATTTAAATGCCGACTACTTCACCTCCATTGAAGTAGAAACAATTTGATCTTCTAAATGACCGAGATAAACCCCTATGTTGGTCATTTCATCTCAATTAAGTCTGCCATCAGACCGACAGATGCCAAACATCCTACTGCATAGTGGGAAGGACTAGCACCATCAGGGTGAATAAAAATTACGCTATTGCCACTACTCATGATTTAATTAATTTTCTGATTAAAGAGATAGATCAAACAGTTATGACTCCTTCAGATAAGGTTCCGTGAAGCAGACATAAAAATAAATTGAGAGTTTTTAATTGCCATGAGAAATCAGCGCCAAATGACTCGTAACTGATAGTCATTTGGCTCACACCAATGCTAAATAATCTAAGGTTATTGCTAATAATAAAATCTCGTATCGTTATGTTAAGCGAGAATAATTTGGAGTTTAAGGAATTTTAGCCTTAAGTGAATGTTGCGTTGATTAAAGATCCTGTAGTGAATTCGCCGCAAAAAGTATTAATATAATTAAGCTTAATTGTACTTTGCTACTTTAGACAATGTTTTTTTGCTCGTTTCCAAGAAAACTTGCTGTAAGCAGACTAGTAGACCCTGGTGGTAAAACAAACATCAGAAATAAAATTACCGTAATTATTTACACAATTAAGGAATAGGATGAGACAATAAAAAGCTACGTTAACCGATAGCTGTAGGATATGAGTTTAGATTGGATTAGTCGTGCCCAACGTTTAAGTGCCTTGCCTCCATATGTATTTGCCCGCTTAGACGAATTAAAAGCCCGCGCTAGAGAACAGGGATTAGACCTAATCGATTTGGGAATGGGTAATCCTGATGGTGCCGCACCTCAACCAGTTATTGATGCGGCGATCGCTGCTTTGAAAAATCCTCTCAATCATGGCTATCCACCCTTTGAAGGCACTGGTAGTTTTCGCCAGGCAATTACTACCTGGTACCAAAGATGTTACGGTGTGGAATTGAATTCTGATAGTGAAGCTTTACCCCTAATCGGTTCTAAGGAAGGCTTAGGGCATTTGGCTTTGGCTTATGTCGATCCAGGAGATATTATTTTGGTTCCTTCTCCTTCCTATCCTGCTCATTTTCGGGGACCTTTAATTGCAGGTGCCAAAATTCATCAGATTCATCTTTCAGCAGAGCAAAACTGGCTAATCGATCTTGAGCGTATTCCTGAAGATGTGGCACGCCAAGCCAAAATGCTGTACTTTAACTATCCGAATAATCCGACTACCGCCACGGCACCACGGGAATTTTACGAGTCAGTAGTCAAGTTTGCCCACCATTATCAGATCTTGCTGGTTCACGACCTTTGTTATGCGGAACTTGCTTTTGATGGTTATCAACCCACATCCCTCTTAGAAATACCAGGTGCTAAGGAAATTGGTGTAGAATTCCATACTCTATCAAAAACTTATAATATGGCTGGCTGGCGTGTGGGCTTTGTGGTGGGTAATTCAGATATTATCCAGGGATTACGCACCCTTAAAACTAATTTGGACTACGGTATCTTTTCGGCAATTCAAAAAGCAGCAGAAACCGCGTTGCAGTTACCTGATGAATATATTAAGGAAGTACAGCAGCGTTACAGCATCAGAAGAGATTTTTTGATCAAAGGTTTGGGAGAGCTAGGTTGGGAGATTCCCCCTTCAAAGGCAACTATGTACCTTTGGGTATCAACTCCCCCTGGACAAGGTTCCACCGAATTTGCCCTGGATGTCTTACAGAAAACAGGAGTGGTAATTACTCCTGGTAATGCCTTCGGCGAAGCGGGAGAAGGCTATGTCAGAATTAGTCTCATCGCCGACTGCGATCGCCTTGCAGAAGTGCTAAAGCGTTTTCGACAAGCAGGGATTAGATACAAGTAACCTATAACTTTTAACCTATAACCTATAACTAAATCATTAAGAGTTAATCACAAGATGCAAATTAGACGCAGAAATCCCAATCCCAAAGTAAATTCAGGAGAAGTAGAATATCGTTCTAAAATTCCCAATTGTGAACCAAATAATATTTTAGAAGAGATTATCTGGCACAAAGAAGTAGAAGTCGAGCGAATGCGCGATCGCTTACCTTTATTGCAACTACGACAACAAGTACAAGATGTTGCTCCTCCCAAAGATTTTATTGGTGCTTTACGCCAGGGAAAAACTAATCCTGCTTTAATTGCTGAAGTTAAAAAAGCTTCTCCCTCCAAAGGAGTGATTCGGGCTGACTTCAATCCTGTGGCGATCGCAAAAGCCTATGAAGCCGCTGGTGCAAGTTGCTTATCAGTATTAACGGACGAAAAGTTTTTTCAGGGCAGCTTTAATAATTTGAGTTTGGTCGGGCAAGAAGTTGACTTGCCTCTATTATGCAAAGAATTTATTATTTATCCCTATCAAATCTATTTTGCTCGTGCCAAGGGAGCAGACGCAGTATTGTTGATTGCTGCCGTCTTAGAAGATAAAGATCTGAATTATTTTGTTAAAATTACCAAGGCATTGGGTATGACTCCTTTGATTGAAGTACATACTCTAGAGGAATTAGAGCGGGTTCTGGCTATAGACGGTGTTGAGTTAATTGGAATTAATAACCGTAATTTAGAGGACTTTAGCGTTAATTTACAAACTACCTGCGATCTCTTAGCCGCGCATCAAGAAATTTTAGGGCAACGCAATATTTTAATTGTGAGTGAATCTGGTTTGCATACGACCGCAGGCATTAATCAAGTTAAAGCAGCAGGTGCCAAGGCGGTATTGATTGGAGAATCTCTAGTCAAGCAACAAGATATTGGACAAGCTGTAACTAATTTATTTTCGCTATAGAGTAAGCCAGCATTTAGATATAGCAGTATATCTTGGAGTAAGATGAGAGCAGGTTAGTTTATTTGCAAAAAAATGTTAGAAAAAGTAGTTAATTGGGAATCATAACTATGACCTTGTATTTTCTAATTACAGATGGAAGCTCAACCTTTGTCTAATATTGACGGCTATAATCTTTTTGTTCAAAACTTTTCCAACAATTTTTATCATTTGAATATTGTCGATCCAGACAATGTGGTGCATCATTTTGAAGGAATTTATTCCAGTCCTCAGGCTGCGATTGAAAAAGGTAAGTCTGTAATTCAGAACTTCAAATTCTGGCGTGAAAAAACTTCGCGCAAGCCATAATTTATATCCCATCACCAAATAGGTTGAAGAATATGCAGCAACTTTCTGGGATTAATTGCTCTAGTTAATCTATTAAAAGCCTTTAACTTCAGCCTAATTTTGTGCCGATTCGGATTTAGCAATCAGCAGTAAGCTTTGTCTATATTAATCATCACAAAACAGGCACATTCTTTGCTTCCATGATAAATGTTCTCTCTCAAGACTATCATTAGCTATAATAGGAGATCGTGAAATACAATCGGAGTTTAGTTATGGGTCGTAAGTGTGAATTAACGGGAAAAAAAGCAAATAATGCCATGGCGGTATCACATTCCCACCGTCGTACGAAAAAGTTACAGGGCGTTAATTTGCAGTGGAAAAGAGTTTGGTGGGCAGAAGGGAACCGTTGGGTAAGATTACGCCTATCTACTAAAGCAATCAAAACTTTAGAGAAAAGAGGCATTGGCGCTATGGCAAAGGAAGCAGGGATTAACCTCAATAAATACTAAAAGAATTTCTCTAGTAAAATCAGGATTGACTCTAGATCAACTTGATGTTTGCTAATAAATAGAATTATATAAAGTTTTAGCAGTCGCATCTTTAGTCAGAGATCTTGATTATTGTTTGTCGGCTGCAATTTTATTAGCGGGATTTTTTATTCAGATTAATGCCAAGACAAATTCAACTTGGCATTCAAGACAATCGCTTTTCTCACTTTAGCCGGCACATTAGTGCGTAACAGCAGTTATTTATTGCTATCGTCCTGCATATCTCTCTTCAGCCCAGGGTTCTCCCCGCATATGATATCCGTTGCGTTCCCAAAAACCTTCTTGATCGTGATCTAAAAATTCAATACCGTTAATCCACTTAGCACTTTTCCAAGCGTAAAGATGAGGCACGACAGTTCTCAGAGGACCTCCATGATCAGCAGCTAAAGGTTCTCCATTAAGAGTATGAGCCAAAAAGTTTTCTGGGCGAGCAAAGTCTTTTAAGGAGAGGTTAGTTGTATAGCCACCATAGCAATGTTGCATCACGTGAGTTGCTTTAGAATCAAGATTAAGCGCTTCCAGGAAATCGGTAACTTTAACTCCTGTCCACTGAACATCGAGTTTAGACCAGCGAGTAACGCAGTGAAAGTCGGCGGTAAAGTCATGCTGGGGCAAGTTCATTAAATCCGACCAGTCAAAAGATCTTTTCTCTACTAAGCCCCAAACTTTTAATAACCAATCATCAGTGCTAACCTGTGGGGTGGCACCATAGGAGAGAACAGGAAAACCTTTCGCTAAATATTGACCAGGAGGGACGCGCTCGCTTTGGTCGGGTTCGGGTTTGGCAAAAAATTTTCTGGGCATAATTTGAGCAATTGCTAACAATATTTCTGGTAACAACAAAGGCGCGTTCCCTTCAGAAAACACACCTTTAATTTTATTGATTTTACCGATATGATTATCGATCGCATTTATTCTTCGTTATCATCTTCATCATCTTGAGGATAAACAAAACTATTGGAGCGACCAGATAACACTGATTTACCTAAAGATAGAGCTTTTTGAGCCTCCACTGCTGCTTTACGTTTCCAGACTGCTTTACGACTATCGCGCTTTGATTTAGAGGTTTTCTTCTTTGGTACCGCCATAATTATTTAATTTAAAAAGACAACCTTTCTATTGTAATGGTTTGACCAAAAAAAGCTAGAGTGTTTGACCAGGAAATAAACTTGTTTCCCCAATAGACTGGTTGCTATCAGTACTTCCTACGTCAAGAAACTTTTGATGAACTATTTCTCGAAACTCCTCTAGGTCAGTAACCCAGTTATGCAAAAAATTAACAATCTGTGTTGTTTTATCAGGTACATTATCTTGTCCCACAATCACATTGTAGTTAAAATTGCCTGAAAACAAGATTGCTGCAATGGGTTGCTCCTGGGGCTTTTGCAGCTTGGCTTCAGAAATACTGATTGTCAACTGACACCGTTCAAGATAGTACAACAAGTTAATCCCTGCCTGTACAGGGGTCGTGCCAATTCTTTTCCAAGAGCCGGAACCAAGTAAGTTACCAGTAATATATTGACGTACTGATTGCGGTGCCTCAGGAAAGGGCAGCAAAATCTTGGGGCTAAAGCTCAATCCAACATATTCGGCGTGGGGTAGTTTATGAATATATTTTTCTGCCACTACTTGAAGTGCGAGTTCCTCGGTTTTTTTATTACTCAAAGATTCACTAATAGTAATTGTCCGAGGTTTGGCACTAATGCCGATACCATTGGTAAAGTTCAATTGAGCAAAATTAGGATTGAGTACTGGGTCTTGTGCTAGTTCCCATTCTTGAGGAACAATTCCGCTAAATTTCAGAAAATCTGGGCTCATCATGGTAGGAGTTAAATCCTGGGCAGCAATAATGAGGGCTATTTCTTCAATAAATTGAGTTTTGGGGAGTGAATTGACCGCAGAAGCCATGTCTAGTGTTGTCATGAAAATTTATTCAGCCAATAATATCGCTTATATAAGTTAAGTTGCCCAAAAAACACCCGAAACTTACAACTAGCTGATTACGACTTCAAGCGCTAACCATCGCTTAGTAAAAAAGTGCCAAGATCAGAAAACATGATCTTAGTTGCAATTAATTGCTATTGAATTTTTGCTTTCACAGGTCGATTATTATTCACAGGCAAAGATTCAACATTATCAGCACTGATTGACTGGTTTTTGAGGATGGCAACTGCCCGAGCATATTGTGGATCGGCTTCAGTGCCGATTAAGTCTGGGTTGATGGTGAGATTTGTCTTGTCCTCTCGGGTCAGGTCAACTTTGATATCAGGATCAATCCCCTTTTGATTAATATCCATCCCACTAGGAGGATAGTAGCGAGCAATAGTAACCGCTAGACCTGAGCCATCAGAAAGTGGATGAACTGACTGAACTGTTCCTTTGCCGTAGGTACGACTACCAACTACCTTTGCCCGCTGATTTTCTTTCAACGCTCCTGCCAGAATTTCACTAGCACTAGCGGAAAAACCGTCTACCAGCACTACTAAAGGGAGATCGGTTAATGCTTTGCCATTAGCCGAGAATTTCTCATTCCCGCCTTTACTATCAATGGTCGAAACGATCGCTCCTTTTTCCATCCACATCCGAGCAATTTCCACGCTGGAGAATAACAGCCCCCCAGGATTACCCCGCAGGTCCAAAACAAAACCTGAAGCCTGTTTTCGGCTTAAATCTTCAATTGCCTTTTGCATTTGCTCTGCTGCATGGGAGCTAAATTCATCTAATTTGATATAGCCTACTTTAGAATTTTGTTCTTGCTTGAGGGTATAGCTTACTGAAGGCAACTCAATTTGGGCTCTAGCGATCGCCACTTCAAACTCTGGTTTAGATTGACGAGAGATGGTTAATTTAACTTCGGTGCCGATTTCTCCTTTGATCTCAGCGGAAGCTTGTTCCAAGGTCATCAATTCAGTAGACTTGCCATCAATACGCACGATATGATCTCCCTCTTCTAACCCTGCTGCGCTGGCGGGAGAGTTGGGGATCGGTTCAATGACGGTTAATTTATCCGTTTCTTGATCAATTCCCAGCTGAATACCAATTCCCGATAGTTCTCCTGAAGTTTGGCTGGTCAGATCATCGTATTCTTCAGGATCGAGAAATCTAGTGTAGGGGTCGCCCAAGCCTTCTAGGGAGTTACGGATTGCAGTGTATGCCGATTTTTGATCTTTATATTCTTGTTGCAGTAATTCCTGTCGCTTCAACTTCCAGTCAGTATGATTAAATCCTCGATCAACAAATTCACTGTTAACAATCTGCCAGACCTCATCCACCAGGGTTTTGGGACTATCTTCTAGTGCTGCTGTTACGGGGGCACTACTTTGAGATATGAGCAGCGAAGTTGCTGCTAGGGTAGTAAAGAGCTTTAAAGTTCCTAAATGACAGTTTTTGCAGCGAACTGACTTGAGAAATGCCTGGACGGTTCTGGAAGTATAGGTCATAAGAAAATGTGTCTTGAATTATTACTACAGTGAAACTGCTAACAATGGATACTGTAACTTTTCGATTAAAAAGTACGTTATTAACCCAACATTTAGATCATTTGTTTCCTGGCTACATATAAGAGTATGTCGTGCATTAACGAAAAATTTGCTGAAAAACGTATTAATAATTGATTAAAATTTTTCTGATAGATATTTTCTAATAAGTATATTTGCTAGTCCATCCTCACTGAAATTCTGGTGCATCAGGTAACAGCTTACCTTCTAATATTATGTATAACATTTTGCTCTAATTGTTAACCGTAATTTGTAGCAAAATGTACTTAACTATTGACTCTGGCAGCGATAAAATCCAGCATGATTTCACGGTGAGTCTCTCCCAATGGTTTATTATCTAGAGCTTGTGGTGAATAAGCGTATCCTTGGTTAATTTCCGCTGGAGTTAATAATTTGAAGTCCCATCCTTCTCTTAGTTCCAGTTCTGCTATGGACACCGTTAAGGGGCAGTAATATAGATAGATCAGGTATTGACCACGACGATCGCAGCGAAATAAAGTAACTTGGTCAACTCGGTAGTTAATTTCCTCAATCAATTCCCGCTTGAGTCCCTCTTCTGGCTCTTCTCCAGGCTCAAGATGACCGCCAAAAAATCCCCACACCCCTGGATGTTTAATATGGGGAACATCATCTCGCAACTGCATTAAATACTTGCCCTCCTGATAAATAATCGCCACCGCAATGGAAATTAAGGGTGCCTGGGGAGAATTATTCATAAAATTTTGTTGATTGCTGGATTACTTCAACCAATACGCCACAATTTTACTTTAAAGTAACTTCAGGTAATGTATTTATGGCTTGTCAGCAGGAATTGCCGCTTGCTCTAGCTCTACCAAATACAGCTCTCCTAGTTCTTGTTCCGCAAAGGGGAGACTTTGATATTTTATTTGACCTTTAAGATTAATGCTTTCACCCACAGGTGGGGGAACTTGAGTGGTAACAACCCAAATTTTTCCCGTAGCATCTTCAATCTGATAGGCAGCATGCTCAACAAAGGGAGCAATTTGCACCACTTTTCCCGCCAAATGTACAGTTTTATCCAACTTTCTATCATTAATTTCCGCCACAGAAACTAATGACTCTCGACAAGCGGCTAGGCTTAAACCTAATATGACCCATGAGATAATTCGTTTTAGTTTATCTATCCCAGGTCTAAATCTTAAACTAGAAATTAGCATCGGATATCTCTTGATCAATTGTTAGCATCCAGCTTAACTTTTTTAACTATTAATATTACCTATGTCTGCCTCAACCCCTTATCTGTTAGATGGAAAAGCCCTAGCCAAAGTAATTCAGTCAGAATTAATCACAAAAATTGCCGAATTAGAGCCAAAAATGAGACGCCCTCCTGGTCTAGCAGTATTAATGGTCGGAGATAATCCTGCCAGCGCAGTTTATGTCCGTAATAAAGAAAAAGCCTGTCAAAAAGTGGGCATTGCTTCGCTGGGACAACATTTCCCCGAAAATACCACTCAAGCAGAGTTAGAACAGGTAATTGCCCAACTCAACCAAGATGAGCGTGTGGACGGAATTCTAGTTCAACTGCCATTGCCGCAACATCTAGATGCGATCGCTCTATTACACTGTATCGACCCGAATAAAGATGCTGATGGTTTACATCCTATTAATTTGGGGAAACTAGTCCGTTCGGAAGCTGGTTTGCGTAGCTGTACTCCTGCGGGAGTAATGAGACTGTTACACCAGTACAATATTTCTCTTGAAGGCAAGAAGGCAGTAGTTATTGGTCGAAGTATTTTGGTCGGGAAACCAATTGCCCTGATGTTATTAGAACAGAATGCGACGGTTACGATGGCTCATTCTCGAACCCAAGATCTAGGTGCAGTCTGTCGTGAGTCAGATATTATTGTGGCGGCAGTAGGCAAACCGAATATGATTACCCGTGACATGATTAAATCTGGGGCAGTGGTGGTTGATGTAGGAATTAATCGCATCGCAACTAGTGAGGGTAAATCTAAGTTAGTAGGAGATGTTGCTTTTGAGGAAGTGTCGGAGGTAGCTAGCTATATTACCCCTGTCCCTGGCGGAATTGGTCCGATGACAGTAGCAATGCTTTTGAGTAATACGGTGGACAGCTATAGTAAAAGAGCTAATACATGATGTTTTGATTGCTAGTAGTCTCATTAGAATATAGATCCAACATATTCAATGAATTGAAAAAGTCTCAGAGTTATCAAACAGCAGCAAACCTCTTTGTCTGACTCAATCTAGAAATTACTCACAAAGAGGTTAATTAAAATTGTGGAGATAAAATTACATACTGTTTATATTCCTGCGTGACCTAAAGCAATACCTGTAAACAGCATCCCAAAGACTAAAAATGGCTGGGCACTAGCTTGATACTTAACATCATTTTCTAAAGGATTGCGGAGAAAATACATATCCTGAAAAACAATTTGCGGAATAACTAAGAGAAAAACAATAGTGGCATAGAGATTCTCATGAATTGATACTAAATAACCGCTAATGCCAATCTGAAAAATATCGATCGCCAGCACACAAATCCAGGCGGCAGTAGTTACTCCAAACATCACGGGGAGAGACTTTAGACCCAATTCGCGATCGCCTTCCACGCTTTTAAAGTCATTGACGATGGCAATTCCCAGTCCCGCAAAACTATAGATCAGAGTCAAGATGGCGATCGTCCAGTTTAAGTTGCCAAACAAGGCATGACCAGTCCACCAGGGAAGGGCAATATAGCTTGAACCCAAGGCATAGGTACCGAGCCAGCCATTCTGCTTTAGTTTTAATGGCGGTGCTGAATAAATATATGCCACAAACGAGCCGCCTAGGGCAATGCATAAAATAGTAGGAAAATCGTGACCTACCGCTAGATCTAAGCCATATGCCAATGCGATCCCTGCTATTAACAAAACAAAGATCTGAATTTTAACTTGTGGCAAAGAAATCGCCCCTGAAGGAATGGGACGATAGGGTTCGTTAATTGCGTCGATTTCGCGGTCATACAGTTCGTTAACGGTTTGGGTATAGCCAGTCATCAAAGGACCTGAGAGCAGCATGCAGGCTGCTGACAAGAGAAAATTTTCTAGAGTCCAGGTGTAGTTGCCAGAAGAAGCTGCCCCACAAACTACTCCCCAAATCAAAGGAATCCAGGTAATCGGCTTCATCAACTGCAACCTTATTTTCCAGATCGAAGTCTCTCCAGAAGCTGCACCTTTCATCCCTAATAACTGACGAGTTTTGGAATTTCCTGAATTATCTGGCTTTTCTGGATTAGTTGTGGAATCGGACATGATGTTGGTGACTTGGTAAGAAAGTAATTAGATAGTGATGGATGTTGCTGATTATTAGTGAATAATGCCTGTTGACTGTTGACTGTTTCACCCAACAGTTACTTCTAAGTAGCCATTTTGAAATTTGGCTCCCGTAACAGAGCTACCACACCATGCAGGAGGAAGGGTAATGTTACGTCGTTGCTCTCCCGCCTCAATGGTAATTTCTGGACCGTATTGAGTTAATTTGACATCCTTTTTCTCGAATCCAGGTAGAAATACTTTGACCTTACGCTCTGCCATAATGAACTCAGTTGCTTTGGGAATATCTGCACTATCAGCTATAGCGGGCAATTGATCGATTAGAGATTGCCAATTGTCACCCTCATATTTAGGGATGGAGGTAACTTTTAAAGGAGCAAATTCAGGAGAGATCTGATCTAGAGCCTTTCCTTGACTGACCAAAACTCCGCCCACGCCTAACCCGACCTGCTGAGCACTACCCCAAAGATATTTTGCGGTTGCGACTGCGGCAGGGTCTGATGTTGTGACTAAATAAGCGAAGACGTTGCCTTTGCTTAAGGCTGCTGTTCCTTCTTCCAGCATTTGCGTAGCTGGATTATTGGTATTACCTGTAATGTCATTCGCAGTCCAAGATGTATTTAAAATGGCACTTGTTACGGGCTGCACAAAAGGAGATAGAGTTTTAACAATATCAGATTCGGTGAAAATGCCACGGAAGCGACGGAAATACCAGCTCAATATTTCTGGCATGCCAAACATTCTCAAAGTGTCGATTCCTCCAGTCCCATCATAGATAATTACGTCATATTGATTACTTTGATAATATTCGCGAATTGCATTGAGAGCTAAAGCCCGATCCATTCCAGGCAGAATACCTAGCTCTTGACCATAAACTTGTTTAAGAATTGGCGATCGCAGATATTGGGCTTCAAGCTGCTTAACCTGTTCCCAGCTATTTTCTAGCAAGACAGCAGAATTCAACTGCATAGCGGCAAAGTTGGTACTAACTGTTTGGGGTTCAGTAGCAGGAGTTGTCCCTAATGCCATCCCCAGAGCAGGGCTAGAATCCTGCCCCATTAATAGTACTTTTTTGCCTTCTGTAGCTAGTTTCTTAGCAGTTGCGATCGCGCTGATGGTGCGACCCGTACCGCCTTTACCTAAAAAGGTGACGATCAAGGACATATTTTAAAATTCAGTCTGTTATAGATTTTATTTATTATGGCTAGTTTACGGGCTTAATTTCATCTTCAAAAAACCAAGTTGCACTGCGATCGTCAAATTGAACAACCACACCCACGCCGCTACCGTCTGTCATTTTATATGCTTTAATCACGCCTACTTGACCAAGCTTTTTAGCGACGCTGCCATTTACTCTATCTTTGATACGATAAACTTTTACTTTTTGCCCGATTTCCATTGCGATTTAATTATCCTGAATTATAATGAGCCATCTCACAGTTTAAAGCAAAATCTGCCCTCTTTGAAGCTAGCTCAGGGTAAGGTCTGCTAACGCAGTTAAGATGAAACTTCAAAACTCATCTAGGCATATGGAGTAACTAAACAATGGAACTTTTATCTGAGGCAATAGCTTATACCCATGTTGCTTGCTGTTAAAACTATTTCAGGTCAGTGTTACACCGCTGTACCACATGGACACTTGTCCCCGTTGCATTGGGTCAACTATGCGCCTGACCTGCGAAAGACCTGTGTCGCTTTGCATCTGCGCTAACCGCCTTCCGTAGTCATTAGATAATCTTGCCATTCGTTACCAATTGGGCTTTGATTGATCACAGATCCAAAAAATCATGGGTCAGAGTCGAAAATTCATTATCATTATTTTCGCTACTTTTGACTACAATACGTGCCATAGACAAAACTAGTTAAAAATCACTATATGGTGACATCTATCTCCAGAAATCTGCAAAATCAGGAATTATCTTGGTGCCGAGAACTGTTAATTGTTTTGATCAGACGCAACTTAAAAAGGAGATATCGGGGTTCTTTTTTAGGTATTTACTGGTCTTTATTAAATCCTCTGGTAATGACAGGTTTGTATACGGCAATTTTTGGGACTACTTTTGCTCAATATTATGACAATTCGGCGCTGAATTACGTTTTGGCTGCTTTTACTGGTTTGATTGTGATTAATTTTTTCTCTTCTTCTACCGCTCAAGCACTGGCAAGCGTGGTAGAAAATGGAGGAATAGTTAATAAGATTCGTCTGCCGTTATTTATTTTTCCACTATCGACCATCGGTGCTAATGTTTTTCAGCTACTTATGGGGGCATTTCCGCTACTCCTGGTAATCACCCTCATCATCTCCAAAAGTCTGATTAACGCTTTGGCTTTACTATTGCCCATTACAGGATTGGTGTTAGTCTGTACTGGCATTGGCATGTTGATGAGCGCGCTTTATGTGTTTTTTCGCGACCTCTCTTACTTTTATGAGTTGCTGACTTTTTTGTTATGGATCAGTTCCCCAATTTTTTATCCAGTGGATATTGTTCCAGAAAGTGTGAGTCGATTTTTGCTCTTGAACCCTATTTTGCCAATTATTGAGAGCATTCGTCAGATTTCACTATCAGGCGATTTCCCTGATATGACTTTAATTGCTCATAGTTTAATTAGTGGTCTGATAGTTTTGACTATTGGAGCTGTCGCTTTTTCTCACTGGCGTGACCAATTTATGGATCTACTATAAGAAATAAACCAGATCATGCAAGAATCGATCAGATTAGAAGGAGTATCTCTGTGGCGTAGGACTCAAGAAGAGTTCTCATACGATTTGAAAAGAACTTTACTTTCTTTCCTCGAAGGTAAATATCGGCATCCTGCTCGGAAAATTGTTTTAAATGACATTAGCCTGACTATTGAACGAGGTGAAAAAATTGGCATTATTGGTGCTAATGGTTCGGGCAAATCCACTATGCTCAAGCTAATTTCAGGCATTCTTCAGCCTACTTCTGGGACTGTTAAAGTTGGAGGAAAGATTGCGCCCCTGATTGAGCTAGGAGCAGGATTTGACTGTGAGTTGGCTGTGATGGACAACATTATTCTTTACGGAGTAATGCTGGGGTATTCTCAGTTAGAAATGAGAACCAGAGCCAAGCATATTTTAGAATTCGCCGAGTTAGAAAACTATGCCCTAGTTCCAGTGAAGGGCTTATCTTCAGGTATGACAGCTCGTTTAGGGTTTGCGATCGCCACTGACGTCAAACCAGATATTTTGATCCTTGATGAAGTGCTGTCGGTGGGAGATGTTAGCTTCAAAAATAAATGTAGTCAAAGAATGGAAGAGTTTTGGCAGGATCATGTCACGGTATTGCTTGTTTCTCATTCGATGGAATTAATTCGCCAAAACTGCCATAAAACTGTTTGGATGGAACAGGGACAAATCAAGATGGTCGGGGCAACCGATGATGTGGTGCATGAATATTTGCGTTGCGTTACGCCAGGTACAGGAATTCCTGAATCTGTGGCAACTCAGGTTTAAACAGTCAACAAGATTATTAATTACAAGTAGCTAATTTAGCAAACACTTAACATTGATCGCTGGGGGAACTATTACAATAAATATATAAAATATAGACAAAACATTTTTTAGATAGTATGGCTCCTGCCGTTTTAATTGAAAACTTACGGAAAAGCTATGGCGAAGTTCAAGCTGTAACAGATATTTCGTTTACTGTCCAGCCAGGAGAAATCTTTGGTCTGTTGGGACCTAATGGTGCGGGAAAAACCACCACAATTCGCTGTCTGTGTACCTTAGCTAAACCCGATGCAGGCAAAATTGAAGTCGGAGGCGTAAATGCGATCGCCTCACCGAAAGCAGTCCGACAAAGGTTGGGCTATGTGGCACAGGGAGTAGCGATTGATAAGGTATTAACAGGTAGAGAATTACTTAAGCTTCAAGCCGCACTCTATCATTTACCCAGAAAAACTATTGGTGATCGCATCGAACAGCTGGTTGCGGTTTTAGGATTACAGGAATACGCCGATAATAAGATAGGCACCTATTCTGGAGGGATTCTTAAGCGCCTAGATCTGGCAGCAGGATTACTCCATCAGCCAGAAGTCCTCGTCCTAGATGAACCTACCGTTGGGTTGGATATTGAAAGTCGGATGGTAGTATGGGAGTTTTTACAAGAATTACGCACAGCAGGAACCACTGTCTTAATTACCAGTCACTATCTTGAAGAAATAGACGCTTTAGCCGATCGCTTGGCGATTATTGATCGAGGAATCGTGATTGCTGAAGGTAAGCCATCGGATTTGAAAGACAAGCTGGGGGGAGATCGGGTTACCCTCAGAATTAGAGAATTTACCACGGAACAGGAAGCGGACAAAGCTAAATACATTCTCGAATCTTTGCCTTTTGTAGAAGAAGTAATTATTAATTCCGTTCAAGGTAATTCCTTAAATCTGATTGTCAAATCTGGTCAAAGTTCTCTGAGTAAAATTGAGCAGTCTCTGGCAGAAGTTGAACTACCAACCTTTAGCTTGGCTCAATCTCGTCCAAGTTTGGATGATGTTTATCTAGCAGCAACGGGTCAAACCATTATGGATGCTGAAATTGCCGCTGTTAGTGCTAGAGATTTGAAAAAAGAGAAGAAACAACAGATGAAATGATCGTTATTAATTGATTGATCAAGCTGCTAATGGAAATTTTCGTAGTCATTAGTCATTAGTTTTTAGTTATTAGTTCTTTACCTGTAACTATCAAATAATAAATTGCACAAGTCTACTATTTATCATCATCAATAACCAATAAATATGAGTCAGTCTCTTTCCAACAGCAATATTAAAGCTGCTTTAGCACCTAACCCAAGTATTAGCAGACAGAATCAAGAACAAAGCAGTCCCTTAAGTGATTTTTTTCAGGAAACAATAGCTCTTACTCAGCGTCTATTGATCCAACTGCAACGTCGTCCATCAAGCTTAATTGCGGGCATTATTCAGCCCTTTATGTGGTTAGTTTTGTTTGGCGCGCTGTTTAGCCACGCTCCCACTGGGTTATTTGGCGATGACTTGAGTTACGCTAAATTTTTAGCACCAGGAGTAATTGTCTTTACGGCTTTTTCGGGAGCCTTGAACGCAGGATTACCAATCATGTTTGACCGTGAATTTGGCTTTCTTAACCGCTTACTAGTAGCGCCGTTGTCTTCTCGCTATTCAATTGTGGCAGCATCCACGGTTTATATTATTGCCCTGAGCTTTATTCAAACTGCGGTAATTGTTTTTGCTAGCGCTATCTTGGGGGCAGGATTACCAGGATTTGCTGGCTTGAGTGCGATCGCTTTAATTGTCTTTTTAATTGTTTTGGGGGTGACTGCTCTAAGTCTGGGGTTGGCATTTGCCTTGCCTGGTCATATTGAACTACTAGCGGTAATTTTTGTAACTAACTTACCCCTGCTGTTTGCCAGTACTGCTTTAGCGCCCTTCAGCTTTATGGCGGAATGGCTTCAGGTTGTTGCCAGTCTCAATCCTTTAACCTATGCGATCGAACCAATTCGCTACATATATGGTCATGGAGATTGGGCAATCAATAGTATCATGATCAATACTTCTTGGTTTGGATTTAGTTTTGGTGCTGTTATCTTAGTATTATTAGCATTTGATGTTTTAATTTTGCTGGCAATTCAGCCTCTATTACGTCGTCGTTTTGCCTAAAAAATAATTTTGATTATTATTGTGAGGTGTAGCTGTGTTCAAGCATAATCCCATCCCTAGATTAGGTTTTATTCTGGGTCTAGCGGTAACTTTAGGAATAGGATTCAGTCTCTCTGCTCAGGCTCAATCTGGGGTTGATAACGAGGGCTATCAGTCTAATGAAAAAAATGGTCTTGAGGGAACTGGTGGCTTAAATCCCTTGGACTTAATCCATCGTTCTCAGCAGTTAGGTAGGCGTAGCGCTAGCGAGTTTGAGGAAGAGTCTCGCGGTCAAATCAATAACTCAGCAGCAGATTTTAAGCGTCTTCAGCAACAAAGATTGCTCGAACAGCAGCAACAGCCAGATATTTCGATAGATACAGTGGAAACTACGGAATAAATTAATAGCTAGCTACATCATGCCTTCAACGGGATCGTCCAGCATAGTTTCTTGTTCGGCTTCAATTGCTGAGCGATAGGTATCAACTACATGGTTCAGTAAGACATCACCGAATTGGGTCGTAAAAGACCATTTCTGACCGACATGGGAATAGCTAGCAGTGGTAAATAAATTATTAATCTTGATCGGTGGTACTAAAGGAACTGAATCACTCAAGTTGACTATACGATAGCTGTTGGGAATCAATTGGCTGTGTGTCTGGGCGAAGGTGCGATCGCCTATTCTGGGGGCAGCATAGGTATAAAGTCGGATTTGGTCTCGAATCTCAGGTATCGTCAGAGAAATTTCCATCGCCGTCAGAGTTGCTAGTGCGCCTCCTAAACTATGCCCAGTAATATAGCAAGGTAAGGTGGGATCGAGTTGTTTTACCGCCGCAATTAAAGTTGAGCCAATTTGCTCCCGCACAATTTTCCAATAACCTGCGTGTACCCAACCATATTGCTCCCCTGATCGGGGGGCAAAATACTTTTTTTGCGTAGCTTGCAGATTGCGCCACCATTCAATTTGAGTTTGAGTTCCGCGAAAAGCAATGATGTTAGCCTTAGGGGAAGCAATTACAAAACCAATGAACAAGGGCTCGCGATGTTTGCGCTGAGCAATTCTTTGAATTATTTCTCTAATCTTACTTTCGGCATCATAAAGGGTTTTCGGCATCATACTGTCCTCTTTGCTGACGAGGGAGTCTCTCAGCCGCCAATAGTTTTCGACAATTTCTTCTTCAATCTGGAAGGATGTTACCTGCTCATAATGCTGAAAGTTGTCATTGTAATCGGGTAACAGAGTAAGATCTCCATCATATTTGGGATTGCTTCTTCCTGTTTTATACTGCTGCACTGCTAGCTTACAAGATTGAATCATCCATTTCGACATCTCTCGGTCATAATCGAGATTAGGATACTTGAGATTAGTTGCAGCTAAAATTTCATGGCGTTGGGCGATCTCTGTTTCCCAGTCTGCTTCTAAGTTGTATGCCGTATCAATAATATTGTCAGGATCGTTGGTAAATGAATCAACGGCAGCTTCTCGTTGTCGCTCAAAATTGCGATCGCGATTATATTCGTCTCTGGTTCTGGCGATTATTCCTGACAATAATCCTAGCAATAATAATGTTCGACGAGTTAGATTCATGGCTTATTTTCGGCGGCGGCGTTGCTGTTGCGATCGCATAAATTGGAAGGCTCTTTGTAATGCTTTGGTATCTAAGTTTTGTGGACTGTAATAGTAACGAGATATGGTGTGACCAATACTCCAGGTAAAAATACCATAGGCACATGCTCTAGCTAAACTATCCACCAACGGGACAAATAAACCGATAGCAAAGATGATCAGCCAAGTCATCATGGCTAAGGTAAAGGAAGCAAGCAAACCAAGAATAGAGCCGACGATAACCAATATGTCCTGATTTTTATGATATCCCCAGAAACGACCAATGTTAACGACCATTTTTAAGTTTAAAATCGTTAATAGTGCAAATCTAATTTCTGGTATCCAGCGACCATAAACAGGTATCAGACCAAGAATTGCCGCCCCAAGAGCATAGTCGAGTACGGAGTTCCTAACTCTTTTACCAATTGCGATAATTAACTCAATTCCCGAGGTGATCTTGCTGTCGGAAAGACACTCCTCCGTCAAGTGCCGATTGTAATCTGCCATTGCTGGATCAATTATGAATAAGTATGGAAGTTAAATATATACTGGGCAAAATAATATTTGCAGCGTCAGGATTGAAAATTTATTACATAGCGTTACTTTGTTAGTCTCGGACGATAAGATGTCGTCTTTTGGGGAATAGTCCTAACGCTTGTTGGCAATGCTATATTTAGTTTTACCTCTCAGCAAGGCTAGCTTAGGTAACGATGCTTGTCGCTGATGATCAATTGCAAATTTTCTTTCCTTGATCTTGATTACTTGACCTTGATTAATAGTAGAAGGCGCTATTTCTATATTAGATTCAATTCTAACTATGGTCGTGAAATAAATTTCTGAGGAAAACTAACCAGATTGTAGATAGATAAAAGTTGATTAATGGTTAATTTAATGGGAGCGCAAAACATAGCCAACGCTTCTGACTGTGTGAATGAGGCGTTTTTCCTGCTCGGCTTCAGATTTGATTCGCAGATATCGGATATAGACTTCGATAATATTCGAGTCTCCTGCAAAATCGTGTCCCCAAATTTTTTCGAGGATTTGAATTCTTGTGAGCACTTGTCGAGGGTGCAACATTAAATATTCCAAAAGGCTGAATTCTTTAGCTGTGAAGACAATTAAACGGTTATGGCGATGGACTTCTCTTGTGAGAGTATTTAAGGTTAAATCTTCAAATACCAGAATCGGCAATTTTTCCTGTTTTCTAGGGCGAAAACGTGCCGCAATAATAGCGAGAAATTCTTCCATATGAAAGGGATGAGACAGGCAATCATCTGCTCCTGCATTGAGAATTGCCACTCGCTCTCTTACTTCTCCTGATTCGGTCAATGCCACAATCGGAATATATTTATTGCTTGAGCGCAAGTAATAGCAAATATCAAAACCCGAAAGAAAGGAAATTGACCAATCTAAAACAATTAAATCTGGCAAATCTGGCTCTGCTTGGCGGATAGCGATCGCCGCTGCCATACTGTCATTAAAAACTTTTACTTCATAACCTTGATGACATAGCTCTACCTTAATTAGTTCAGCTAAAAGATGTCTTCTGGCAATCAAAAAGATCTGAGCGAGTTTACCTGGAGATCTAGCTGTTTCACTGATTCTTCCTTTGAATAAGGATTTTGGCGTATTCTGCATCACATTCTACTTTGTTTTATGAGTAAGAAGTTGGTTAGAACTAAGTAGTAATTGATCACAATCAAATACCACTACTGCTACTTTCAAGCTCAGAACTAAGCAACTAAACTATATGAGATTATTCTGAGAATTCCGTGATAATTATGGCTAAAAACTGAGTTTTACTAATACTTTTTAGAAGCTGGTAAAATCTAAAGTTTTTGTTAAAAAATAGACTTGATCTTAGTCAAAGACCTTGAACACAAATCTGTAAAACATCAGAGAACTTAGAGATTCTTAAAAAACAGTAATAATTTGCTCGATTGAGAGCAAAACATAAGTAGCCAGGTCATGGGTCTTAAGTACATATATCTATAGAAACTTATTTTATATTACTTTTTAGTTATTGTTAATTTCTCAAAGATCTGGTTTCGACAAATAACAACGATTGGTTAACCAACAAGAAGATTTATGTTTGATCACAGGAGCTCTCCTAAGCTCGTAGGTTTGCTGAGAGTTCAAGCTTAGTCTGCTATCTGCTAGTAGGTTTGATTTTTACTGTAGTAAGTTTTGAGCTGATACCAATATCTAAAATTAAATATATTGAGAAATATTACTAAAAGTTATCAAAACAATTTATAGTCTTTTGATTGATTTAAATCAATCAAATTCGGTTCAATTCTTTTCAGCTCCAAGAACAATTTTTTTGCTACAGTCATAAGTGCGATCGCTAATAATTAAGATTCAAATCTAGTTCCTAAAGCTGAAAAGTTTAAGTAAAGATTGTAGGAGCTAAACTCCTCAATGTCGTTAATTATTAAATCGTCAAAGTTGGCTTTGGTCTTAATATTAATAAATCAACTGGACACGAGACACAATGAACTCAAATTCTTCTCAATCTCGCAAAATTTCCTTAGTCATTTCGGACGTAGATGGAACTTTAATTAATCAAGATAAAGTACTAACCGAGAAAACTAAGACCGCGATCGCCAAACTTGAGCAAGCAGGTATTTTATTTACGGTAACTAGCGCTAGACCGCCGTTTGGCATGAAGATGATTATCGATACTCTAAAAATTCAACATCCCTTCGGCGCTTTTAATGGGGGATTGATTTTAAAGCCTGACTTTAGTGTGATCAGCTGTACCCCTCTGGCTCCTCAAATTATGCCCGATGTAATTACCACTATTGAAGATTTCGGTTTGGATGTTTGGCTGTGTAGCAATGATCATTGGTATCTCAAAGATCCTCAGGGAGTACATGTTGATCACCATTCGCAAACACTAAAATTTGAACCAACGATGATTGAGAATTACCAAGATATAGAAGATGGAGTGATCAAAATTGTAGGAGTAGGCAAGGATGTAGATACAGTGGCGCAATGTGAAACGGCTACTCAAGAGAAATTCAGAGATCGTTTGTCTGCAACTCGTTCTCAGCCATATTACCTCGATATTACTCAGCCCGATGCCAACAAAGGTCAGGTCGTTACCAAGCTAGCAGACTACTTATCAATCCCGCTAGCAGAGATTGTTACCATTGGTGATAATTACAATGATATTGCGATGTTCAAACAAAGTGGAATCAGTATTGCTATGGGCAATGCCAGCGAGAGGGTGCAACAGAAAGCAACATATATTACGACTTCCAACCAAGAAGAAGGTTTTGCTAACGCTATAGAACGTTTTGTCTTGGGGTAAATTAAGACGTAAAAGACTATTTTTGGATAAAATCAGCGTTTTTTTAGGAAAAACTCAGAATAGGAATTCATAATAAGGTCATAAATTTAAGTTACTTAATTTCGAGCGATATTATCTTATGAAGTTTTCTGACCCCGATAGTTTTCCTCCCAGGCTAAGACAGAAAGTTGCCTATAGAAATCTAGCTATAGGAGAAAGGCTTTTTAGGAGAGGTGATACTGCTGACAGTTTCTTTATTGTTGAAACTGGCAAAATTTCTCTATCTCGACCAACCATCGAGCATAAAACAGCTACTCTACAATTTGCTCAATCTGGAGACATTATCGGCGAAAACGCTATTTTTGAAGCTGCTTATCCCTGTAGTGCGATCGCTATGGTAGCCTCGCGGGTGATTGTTTATCCTAGAACTTTCGTGACGGAAATTCTCCCAACTCATCCGAGGTTAATCGAAGATTTACTGGCAATTATGTATCAGAAAATCACCTATTTTCAAAACAATCTTGAATTTCGCGAAATTCGAGCTGCACATCAAAGGGTGTTACAGTATCTCATCTACGCAGCTGATGCCAATAAAGTAGTCAAAATCGATCTTCCCATGCATAACATTGCTCGCCAATTGGGATTTGCCCCAGCAACTCTTTCTCGGGCGCTGTTGAGATTAGAGACTGAAGGTTCAATTACCCGCGAGTCGAATGTGATTCACTTGAATCGTTCTACTGCGGCATAGTCTGATACTATTGGTACTTGACTGAACGTTGGTAGATTCAGAGAAAAGGCAATGTCAGCTCAAGGATGACTATAGGCTTAATTACTGGCGATTGGGCGACCCGCGATGGAGTCCCAACCCTAAAGAATACACCTTCGGATCGCAATCGATTGATTAACAATTGTTAAAAAGCAGAAAATTTTCACCCCAGCCTCAGATATCAACTCTAAATTTGAATTTATTATCAAATATGAATCTTAGATCATGAATCTTCAGTTTGGGCGGGAAATTGCTAGTAATTTTAGCATTGCCGAGTCAAGAGAATGGTTGGTTACTAATGGTATTGGCGGGTTTGCTTCAGGAACGATCGCAGGGGTTTTAACTAGACACTATCATGGTCTACTTATTGCTGCTCTCAAACCTCCCGTTGCCAGAACCTTGCTCTTAACGAAATTAGATGAAATCGTTGAGTATAACGGACAAACATACGATTTATTTGCTAATCGCTGGGCATTTGGAACAGTGGAAGCACCTGGATCTCTTAATCTAGAGAGTTTTCACTTGTCAGGAACAACTCCCGTCTGGACTTTTGCTGTTGCTGATGGTCTACTAGAGAAGCGTATTTGGATGCAGCAGGGAGAAAACACAACCTATATCCGTTACAGCTATTTGAGGGGGAGCCAGCCTTTAACCTTATCCCTGAAAGCCTTAGTTAACTATCGGGACTATCATAGCAGTACCCATAGTGATGTCTCGGGTCAGGCTAGCATTACCCCAGTGGCGGGTCAAACTCTACAAATTCAAGTTTTTCCTGAGGCGGAAAGTCTCTATTTAGGAGCAATGATGGTCAATCAGACCAATAATTTTACCTGGGAAGTTGTCAATACTTGGAATCAAAATTTTGCCCTAGCAGTTGAGCAATATCGTGGTTTAGATGACATTGAAGATCATCTCCATGCTGTGACGGGCAAAGTCACTTTACAGCCAGGAGATATTATTGATATTGTTGCTAGTACAGAAAGCACTCCTCAGTTTAACAGCCAGACTAGTCTGGAACAGAAAAGAGATAGAGAAAGCAAATTACTCAATCTTTGGTACGAGTCCAATTCCCTACCCTCCAGCAGTAATCCCAACCATCCTCAGACTTGGATTGACCAGCTAGTTTTAGCAGCAGACCAATTTGTCGTAGATCGTCCTTTAGAAGATAATCCTGAAGGTAAAACCGTGATTGCTGGCTATCCTTGGTTTACCGACTGGGGCAGGGATACCATGATTTCTTTACCAGGGTTGACCATTGCCACCGGACGTTTCGACATTGCTCAAACTATTCTCCGCACTTTTGCCAAGTATCTCAATCAAGGCATGTTACCGAATGTCTTTCCCGATGCAGGAGAAACCCCTGAATACAATACAGTAGATGCAACTCTTTGGTATTTTGAAGCCATCCGCTCTTACTATGTAGCGACGTCAGATCAAGAATTTATTGCCGAATTATTCCCGTTGTTAACCGAAATTATTGAGTGGCATATTAAAGGTACTCGCTACAATATCAAAATGGAAGATGATGGCTTACTTTATGCGGGAAATTGGGGAGTACAGCTTACCTGGATGGATGCAAAAGTCGGAGATTGGGTAGTCACTCCCCGTATTGGCAAACCAGTAGAGGTTAATGCTCTGTGGTATAACGCTCTGGCATCTATGACCTATTTCGCTCAGCTATTAGGCAAATCCGAGGTTGAATATCAACAGCTAGCCGCCAAAACGCGATCGCACTTCTCAAAATTCTGGAACGAAGCGGGTGGCTATTGCTACGACGTAATTGATTCTCCTGATGGTAATGATGCTAGCTTTCGTCCCAACCAGATCTTTGCCGTTTCTTTACCCAGCACAGTCGATGCTTGGGGAGATTACCGTCCTGCGGCGCTGCTACAGCCAGAACAACAAAAAATGGTAGTCAACCAAGTAGGGCAAAAGCTTTTGACTTCCTATGGCTTACGCTCCCTCGCTCCCAATAATTCCAGTTACGCTGGGGTTTATGGTGGCAACCAGCTACAACGAGATGGCACCTATCATCAAGGTACTACTTGGGGTTGGTTAATCGGTCACTACGTCCAGGCTCATCAACAAGTCTATCAAGACCCTCAACTTGCCCGCAGTTTTATCGAACCGATGGCAGATCATCTCCACAATGGTTGCATTGGTAGCATTAGCGAGATTTTTGATGGTAATGCGCCCTTTACCCCTAGAGGTTGTTTTGCTCAAGCTTGGAGTGTAGCCGAAGTCTTGCGGAGTTGGCTCATGGTTAATAAATAGTTAATTACGGTATCGAGCAAAGCTGATAGTAATTCTCCTTCGAGCTTTAAGTTCTAGACTGTTTAAAAATTTCATTGAGACTTTGAGTTGAAGCTGGAGATCTTGTATCTAGTAATCCTATTGATATTGGTGTTTAGCAACCAATTATTAATAATTCCAGGCTGTTGATTAATAAGCTCTCAGAAGATTAATCCTCATCAGGCTGGTGAGGTTTTGGGAGTAAAGTTTTACCACAAGCTATCGCTTTAGCTCACAATCATTTGGTACAATTACGTTCGTTAAGACCATATAGAGCATAGATATTTATTCATTGAGCCAACAATCATTAGACACTATCAACGCCAGCGACGTAAGCCTCAATACATTAACCCAAGAACTAGCGGCGATTCAGCAAACTGGTTCAAAACGAATCGCGTTGTTGGGTTCTCGTCATGTACCGTTAATACATCAACAGCTAATTGAAATGATGAGTTATGCTTTGGTTTTAGGAGGAAACCGTTTAGTTACTTCTGGAGCTATTGGCACTAATTCTGCTGCCATCAAGGGTGCAATGCGTGCTGACTCAAATTTATTGACCGTGATTTTACCCCAAAGCCTATCACGTCAGCCCAGAGAATCTAAGCAACAATTAGAGAAAGTTGTTCATTTGATCGAAAATTCTAAAAACGATCATCTGTCTCTAGGGGAAGCTAGCGCAATGTGTAACAGTGAGATTATTTCTCGTTGTCAACAACTAATTTGTTTCGCTTTTCACGATAGCAATACTCTGCTCAAAACCTGTCAAGAAGCAGAAGAGCAGCGGAAAATAGTTACGCTATTTTATTTTGATTAATACTTAAGTCAAGTTCGGAAGCTTGCGTTGCTAAAGCCAATCATAATCAAACAAATAAAGTTTTTAAAAATCATTGCATGATTAGAGTTGTGAGAGGGTGAAGCTTATTTAAGAGGACTGATATAAAAGCATCAGCATTCAGATTAAACTATTTTTCATTTTGATTTGCCGTTGTGATCTGCTAGATAGTTGAAGCTAGTTAAAATAACTTGGTGATTCCAAACTTATCTCATGACTGTAAAACCTGCCAAACATCGTGAAGAACATATTTTGATTGTTACCGATGGCAAAGGTCATCGAGAAATTAAGCTCCAAAATAAGACTTATTCTCTAGGGCGAGGTCAACAGTGCAACATCATCTTGCAATCTCAGTTTGTGTCTCGTCATCATGCGACTTTGCTCAAAAGAGAAGAAGAAGATAGCAATTACTATCGAATAATTGATGGTAATTCTGAAGGAAAAACTAGTGTTAACGGTCTCTTAATTAACGGGAAGAAGGTTAGGTTTCACGACCTCAAAGACGGGGATAAAATTATTTTTGGTCCCCAAGTGGAAGCAGTGTATGAATATCGAGAATACGATGTTTTTCCGACAATCCCCCCTGACGATCCTTACGATATTACCCTAATCGATCCAGCAATGATTGAAGAGGAAGAAGAACTAAACTAGCGTTCTATATTTTTGGGTTAACTTTTGAGGCAGAAAGAACTTCACTGTAATCACTACAACAAGATCATCTGAAATTGCACTGTGACACAATCGCAATATTTCAGCTCAAGATGAATCACAATACATCTACGTCTTGAGTACAAATTTCAACCATCATCAGCTATTTTAGTAAATTGTTTTAAATCTGGTTTTTAGCCTTACTCATTTTGGTTCCTTACATCTATTGCATAACCCAGGAAATATTCATTTTAATAGCGATGTTACAAATCTAGATCGCAAAATTCAGGCTTTAAATCACGTTCCATTAATGCCTGTATTGCTTCTTGGGGGGTAATTTTACCTTTCAGCAGGCGTTCTACCTGACGTGAAATGGGAATGGCGATCGCTTCTAAATCAGCAATTTTAATCAATACGTTAGTTGTGTTTATCCCTTCTGCGGTGCCTGACAAATCATTTAAAATCTGTGACAGAGTTTTGCCTTTAGCTAGTCCAAAACCGACCTGATAATTGCGAGATAAAGGACTATCGCAGGTAGCAATCAAATCTCCCAGACCAGACAAACCAAAAAAAGTTTCTGCTGATGCCCCAAGATGAGTGCCAATGCGAATCATTTCAGGTAAGGCGCGGGTTAATAAGGCTGCTTTGGCATTTGTCCCTAGTTTCATCCCATCACATACTCCCGCAGCGATCGCAATTACATTTTTGAGGGTTCCTCCTAATTCAGTACCGATGGGATCTTGATTGACGTATACCCGAAAAGTATCGGTAGCGAAAATTGCTTGTACTTTAGTCGCCGCCGCTAAATTTTGGCTTCCTAGGACGGTGGCTGCGGGTAAGCCTCTGGCTATTTCTGGGGAAAGATTTGGACCTGACAAGACAACTACAGGATTATGGGGCAATGCTTGTTGCCAAACTTGAGAGGGAGTAAGAGTAGTTTCTGGGTCTAATCCTTTAGTGGCAGTGACGATAATCTGGTCTGAGCGGATATCAAGCGATCGCAATTTATTAGCAGTTGGGATGACCCCTTTCATGGAAACTGCCGAAACGATGATAATGGCATCTTGGATGACAGACTCTAGAGAGATCTTGCCCCGACGGGACCAAAAACGAATCTCGTGTTGATTAGTTTGGGCAATTTTGCCTAACGCCGTTCCCCAGGCACCTGTTCCCAAAATAGCGACGATCCTAGATGGAATATTCACGACATTTGATAATTTGATAATTCCACAATAATTTGTTTTTTTCATCACCTTAGTACTTTAAAAGAAATTTCCTGCTTAGTTATCTCAACCGACATCAAGTCAGAACATAAAAGTATAACTTTAGATTAAGCAATGTTAGCCATACCTCAGCTTACAGACCAAGATTGAGAATGCCAGGATGAAAGTAGCAAAGTTAGCGAGAAATACAGGTAGGTTGTTGGTATAAAAACCATAAAGTACCCACAGCATTACTCCTAAACAGAAACAAAGAAACATCGCCAAAGAAATATCTTTAGTAGATTTAGTTTTCCAGGTTTTAATTGCTTGAGGTAAAAAAGAAATGGTAGTCAAAATTCCTGCCGTTAAACCGACGTAAGTCATTGGTTCCATAGTAAAAATAAAAAAATAATTGAGCCTTAATTGTCAAGAGCAGATAGACTAAATCATTGTACCGAGATTAACAAGATTAGTATTTTGGGGTTTGATTTTTAGTCAGCTTCTCCACAACCGCCACAATTAGGTTCGGAAAACTACACTACCTAACATTTATCATCAGCTTGCAAGATGTATAAAGATGAAGTCAAAGATTTAGTTCATCGTCTTGCTACGAAGTCTACTTTGACAAAGTCAGATTATGCCTCGTCTTTTTATGACCAGGTTTTTCTGACCGTTGGTGATAACTGAGGGGAGTTAACCAAACCAATAAGAGTCACAATCATCTACAGCATTTTATCAGGCATAACACTATGTGACGTAACGTTGACTGCCTTAAAAATAAATTTAGTTTTTGTTGTTAAATTCGGAGTATTTGTTTAGGATATGGCAAAAGTTGTTGGTATTGACTTAGGAACTACTAACTCTTGTGTAGCAGTGATGGAAGGGGGTAAACCCACAGTTATCGCTAATGCGGAAGGTTTCAGAACTACTCCCTCAGTTGTTGCTTACGCTAAAAACGGCGATCTTTTAGTCGGTCAGATTGCCAAACGTCAGGCTGTAATGAACACTGGCAACACTTTTTATTCTGTTAAACGTTTTATCGGACGTAAGCACGATGAGGTAGATAACGAAACTAAGGAAGTAGCTTACGAGGTAGTTAAAGACGGGAACTCTAACGTTAAGCTTAACTGCCCTGCACAGGATAAAAAGTTCGCACCAGAGGAAATTTCAGCTCAAGTATTACGAAAGTTAGTCGAAGATGCTAGTAAGTACCTGGGAGAAAAAGTAACTCAAGCGGTTATCACCGTTCCAGCATACTTTAATGACTCTCAACGTCAGGCAACTAAAGATGCAGGTAAAATTGCTGGGGTTGAAGTTTTACGGATTATTAACGAACCCACCGCAGCTTCTCTAGCTTATGGTTTAGATAAGAAAAGTAATGAAACTATTCTCGTTTTTGACTTGGGTGGTGGGACTTTTGACGTCTCCATCTTAGAAGTTGGGGATGGGGTGTTTGAAGTATTAGCTACTGCTGGGGATACTCATCTTGGTGGTGATGACTTTGACAAAAAGATTGTCGATTATCTTGCAGGGGAGTTTCAGAAGAACGAAGGTATCGACCTCCGCAAAGATAACCAAGCTTTGCAACGTTTAACTGAAGCAGCAGAGAAAGCCAAAATAGAACTCTCTAGTGCAACTCAAACAGATATCAACCTCCCCTTTATTACTGCTACTCAAGATGGACCAAAACACCTTGATGTTTCTTTAACTAGAGCCAAGTTTGAAGAACTTTGTTCCGATCTAATTGACCGCTGCCGTATTCCCGTCGAGCAAGCACTCAAAGATTCCAAGCTAGCGAAAGAAGCCATTGATGAAGTAGTAATGGTAGGTGGTTCAACTCGTATTCCGGCGATCGTTGATATTACCAAGAAAGTTCTGGGCAAAGATCCTAACCAAACTGTTAACCCTGACGAAGTAGTGGCAATTGGTGCAGCAATCCAGGCAGGGGTCTTGGCTGGAGAAGTAAAAGATATCTTGCTGCTAGACGTTACTCCTCTATCTTTAGGTGTTGAAACCTTGGGTGGGGTAATGACTAAGATTATTCCTCGCAATACTACTATTCCTACTAAAAAATCGGAAACTTTTTCCACTGCTGTTGACGGTCAAACCAACGTTGAAATTCATGTTCTCCAAGGGGAACGGGAGTTTGGCAAAGACAATAAGAGTTTGGGAACTTTCCGTCTTGATGGTATTCCTCCTGCGCCTCGTGGCGTACCTCAAATTGAAGTTACTTTTGATATTGATGCCAACGGAATCTTAAACGTAACTGCAAAAGACAAAGGTACTGGCAAAGAGCAGTCCATCAGTATCACAGGGGCATCTACTCTTCCTGATGATGAAGTAGACCGCATGGTACAGGAAGCGGAATCTAATGCTGCTGCGGATAAAGAGCGCCGTGAGGCAATTGACCGTAAAAACCAGGCTGATTCCCTAGTCTATCAAGCAGAGAAACAGCTAACTGAGCTGGGTGATAAGGTACCTGCTGCGGACAAAGAGAAAGCCGAAGGTCAAATTAAAGATCTCAAAGAAGCTGTTGCGGCAGAAGACGATGAGAAAATCAAAACTCTCTTGCCTGAACTACAGCAAACTCTCTACAGTATCGGTAGCAGCGTTTACCAGCAAGGGGAAGGTGCCCCCGATGCAGCCCCAGATGGTGCACCTGGTGCCGAACCACCCACTGGTGATGCGGGTGGTAGCGACGGTGGCGATGATGTCATTGATGCTGAATTCTCAGAAACTAAGTAAGCTTACCAGTTCGGACCGTATAATTTAGTCTAGACCAGAGGCATATCCGAAGCGATATGTCTCTCTTTTTTTGAGAGTGAACCCCCTTAACCCTTAGACAATCAATGTCTTATTCTACTTAGTTCCATATTCTTTATCTCCTCAATATGACTCATCCAGAAGCACTACAAAAAATACTTCAGGCGATCTCCAGTGGTGATCTTAGCCCTGAAACTGCCTTAGACAAGCTCAAACATTTGCCCTTTGAAACTCTCGATCAATTTGCCAAAATAGATCATCATCGCCAGCTAAGAACAGGTTTTCCTGAAGTTATTTGGGGAGCAGACAAAACCCCTGAACAACTAATTAAAATTATTAAGGCGATGCAGCGAGACGATACTGTAGTCATGGCAACTCGTATCGAAGCTGAAATATATCAGCAACTCCAAGTAGCAATTCCCGAGCTGATTTATTACCCTACTGCTCGTATTTGCGCTTTGTTGTCGTCCGATAGACAGACTCAGAGCGGTACAATCTCAATTTTGACCGCAGGTACTGCTGACATTCCCGTGGCAGAAGAAGCGGCGATTACGGCTGAACTCTGTGGTTTTGAAGTCGTCCGTCTCTGGGATGTAGGAGTTGCTGGGATTCATCGTCTACTGAGCAATAGCCACGTTGTCTATGAGGCAGATGTCTTAATTGTGGTGGCAGGGATGGAAGGTGCATTACCGAGCGTCGTGGCGGGAATGGCAGATTGTCCAGTAATTGCTGTACCTACCAGCATTGGTTACGGTGCCAGCTTTAGCGGTGTGGCACCCTTATTGACAATGTTAAATTCCTGTGCTGCGGGAATAGGGGTAGTTAATATTGATAATGGCTTTGGGGCAGCTATTTTAGCAGGACAAATTTTACGTACGGCTAACAAAATTAATCGTCATCAATCATCCAGCTCAACTAACTAAATCTATCAAATTAGCCCCTAAATATCGTGTGCTAACTTAATTCCAGTTCTAGCAATGCGATCGTTGACGTGAACTAGAGGTATGGAACCCTGGGAATCATAACACTGGGTCAACTCTAGTTGCTCCTGGAGGGCATTTTGAACCTGTTCTTCTAATGCTGCTACTTCCAACTGCAATTGTTGAAATTTAGTTTGTTGTCTCGTAGAAAAAACTTGCTTTGATTTTGGCATAACTATCATCAAAATATTACTAGTAGAAGCTTCACTAAGGCAAAACTTCAGTTTGACAATGTTTAATCAGCTATGATAACTCAGTAAATTCCCAAGCTGTAATCTGCGTGGACATTTTATCAACTGTAACCAATTGAATTGTGTTCTCAAGAAATTACCATAGCCAATTCAATTGATCGCTGATTACAATGCGATCAAATATTCTTAAAGCAGATCGCCAAGCACCATGACTCAGACTATGACTCAAACTCTCTTGTCAGTCAATCATCTCAGAGTTGCTTACCCTCATCAATCCCGCGAAAATACTATTTGGGCGGTAGATGATGTTTCTTTTGAGCTGAAGCCTGGAGAGAAAATGGGACTAGTAGGTGAGTCTGGTTGTGGAAAGTCTACAATAGGGCGAGCAATAATGCGTCTATTACCTCCAGGAAGCCAGGTAACAGGTAAAGCCATTTTCCAGGATAAATCAGTTTTTGAGCTAAATAAGCCTGAGTTACGTCAATTTCGGGGAGAAGTAGTTGCTTTAGTCTTTCAAGATCCCATGACGCGGTTAGATCCGCTAATGACTATTGGCGATCACTGTTTGGAGACGATCAAAGCTCATCAACCCCAGCTATCTAAATCTGAAGCGAAAAAGCTCGGAATAGAAACTTTAGCGACAGTTAAGATTCCAGCCAATCGCTGGGGACAATATCCCCATGAATTTAGTGGTGGGATGCGTCAGCGGGTGGCGATCGCTCTTGCTCTACTGCTTAATCCTAAAGTAATTGTGGCAGATGAACCGACAACTAGCCTGGATGTTACTGTTTCAGCAGAAATTCTCGATGAGTTGACTCGCTTATGCAGTGAACGAGATCTGGCATTATTGTTGATTTCCCATGATTTAGCTCTGGTGGGAGAATATTGCGATCGCCTTGCCGTCATGTATCAGGGCAAAATGGTAGAAATGGGGGATGTTAAGTCGATTCTGGATCATCCCCACCATGAATATACGAAATCTTTGCTAGATGCGGCATTACATCTCCAAGCAGTCAACCCAGAGTCAGCTGAGTCTGAAATTGTTGAAGAGCCTATTTTGAGAGTTCAAGACTTGAAACAGTACTTTACTCTTGAAGCAAACTTGATCCAGCAACTATTGTCTCAAAACAAAGCGGGAACAATTAAAGCTGTTGATGATGTGAGCTTCGATTTATATCCAGGAGAAATACTGGGGCTGGTAGGAGAATCAGGCTGCGGCAAAAGTACTCTGTCGCGGACAATTTTACAGTTGCTCAAACCAACGGCAGGCAAAGTCGAATTTCTGGGACAAGATCTAACTTCTCTGACTCCTAATGCAATGCGGGGTCAACGACGACAGCTCCAGATGGTGTTTCAAGATCCCCATGCCTGTCTTAATCCTTTGATGACTGTGGGTGAAAGTATTGCCGATCCTTTATTTATCCATCAGCTAGCCACCAGCAGCAAAGCGAAACAGCAAGTTAACACGATGCTCAAGAAAGTGGGCTTAACTCCCACCGCAGAATACTATCAACGGTATCCTAAAGAATTATCTGGTGGACAACAGCAAAGAGTGGCGATCGCCCGGGCTCTAATTACCAAACCAAAGCTAGTAATCTGTGATGAACCAGTAAGTATGCTTGATGCTACTGTGCAGACCCAGGTATTAGAATTAATGCTGGCATTAAAAGAGGAATTTGACCTCACTTATCTCTTCATAACCCACGATCTCTGGGTGGCAAGGTTCTTTTGTGATCGGATCGCCGTAATGAATTCAGGCAAAATCGTTGAAATCGATCGCACCGAAAACATCTTCACCCAAGCACAACATCCTTATACCCAAAAGCTACTCGCTGCCGCACCATTACTAGCTAAGTAGCAAGAATAGATCCCAAGAACATTACCGACTTCTTCTTCTCAAATAATCCCGCCAAGTTCTGGGGGTATAGTAGCGATCTCGATCATTATCGTATTCAACTTCTCTTCCCCGTCGATTAGGTTCTCGATAAATTCGGTCGCGATCTCGATCATACCTATCACGATACCTATCTGAGTCACGATCTCGGTAATCGCGATCGCCCCTCAATTCATCTAGCTCTCTTTCTGCTTGTCTTCTATATTTAGATTCATGGGGCTTCCCTTTAGCCAAATATTCTGGTTGAGTAATCTTCTGTAGCATAACGCTAGCGGTTTGAACCTGATTTATTCTGGCTAAATCAATCAATTCTGGATTCTGACAAGCATTAATCGACAAAGATAACGAACTGGCACAAATTATTTCTAACATCAGTTTTTGTTAATCAGAAAAACAGACATTATCAGCAATGCCTGTAAGGTATATTGTTAACGTGAAAATAAACGATCAATACTACTTCAAGTTTGTTTTAGTTTAGACAATATCAATGTCTTCAGATGGGATAAAGTCAACATCATTGGCAATTATGGCAAAAGCTTCACCATCAAACGAAACTTCTCCTGAACCAGGATCGAAATCAAAGCGGTCAATCTCATCAGTATCAATCTGAAATCCTTCCGCTAACACTTCAATTCTATCTCCTTCATCAAAGAAAAAATCTTCGATGGTATCGACTCCTGTTTTTAAAATAGTGGAGAAGAGGAAAGTATCGGCACCTCTGCCTCCATTGAGGATATCGTCTCCTTGTTCTCCCTCTAGGATATCGTCGCCATTATTTCCTGATAAGGTATCTCTGCCTTCTCCTCCTAGTAGAGTATCGTCATCATTTTCGCCAAAAATCTCATCATCCCCATCTCCACCATCGAGGAAATCTTCTCCATCCTGACCACCATAGAGAATGTCGTCGTCATTTTCGCCAAAAATCAGATCGTCACCCTCGCCACCTAATAAAGTATCTTCGCCATCAAAGCCCAGTAGAACATCATCTCCTTCTTCTCCATTCACGAAATCATCATCTGCCCCACCATTGATAGTATCGTCACCATCAAATCCCAGCAGAACATCGTTGCCAATATAGCCGTCAATAATATCGTCTCCTTCACGACCATCGATGAAGTCATCTTCAGAGCTTAGGGGAAAAATCAGCCGTAAATCTTCGCTTTCTGGGGTACCAATAAATTCAGCCATGTTAAATACTTTACTACTTTTAATTAATATCAAAAATCGACTTTATAGGCTCAGATAGTTTAGAAATATCTTGCATAATTTAAATTTTAAGAAATAAAAATAAAAAAGTTGATAAAAAAATAAAATTAATTATTTGCTTGAAATTTTGCGGTTAAAGTATTAAGTAAACTATCTAAAGACGCAAGTTTTAAAACTTTTGTTCCTGATTGAAAACTTTTTAGCTATCACTTTAAAACTAAAAAATATTGAATTGATACCCAGGGCTATTATTGCTGAATCAAACAAAATTAAGCAAATATGCGGCTTTTTGGGTAAGATTAGGCTGATTGTCTGGCAAAAGACCAGTAAAAAATGAGCGCCAAGTTTTTATAGTAAAGTATCTGGCTCTACTATAAAAGTCGATTAGTGTTATCAGCTATGTTCTGCCTGAGCTTTGACTATTTATTGATTTTAAGATTAGTTTTGATATTACTAAAATAGAATTCACAGTGATATCTTATCCCTGGGAAAAGCTCAAGTATTCAAATTGTCAAATTTTACTCTATTTACTGATTGTTGAACGAGTATTTAAAGTTATTGACGATCGTCTGTCAAACAATTTACTAAAAGCTATTTAGCTTGCATTCATGCTTCTTGTCTTCAGTGGGTTACAGCAAGCTGAAGGATAAGCATCGCTCTCAAATATCAAACTTTAAATGGCACTGAGTACTTCTGAATGTTAAATGTTCAATGTCGCTTTAAGATAATAATATTTACTGCATCTATATAAGCATACAATATGAACACTCCCGAAACAGATATTAAAGACCGTAGTTTTGGCGCTTTGATCTATTTATTTCCTTTGGTTTATGCGCTGCCTTTTGGTCTCATCTTATTATCTCAGTTTCCTTGGCTAGCCCAATTTTTTGCGCCGTTCATTGCTCTATATGGCGTTACCAACAGCTTACCTTTCGCTAGTTTAATTATTTTCTTTGGCTTATGGCTTGGAGTCGTTAGAAACGATAAGGTTAGCTATTTTCTGCGCTTTAATGCAATGCAGGCTATCCTACTAAATATTTTACAGATTCTATTCAGCCTGATGATGGGTATTTTAGTCCCTGCTTTTGGCGCCCAGAGTTTAATCAGCGCAACTTTGACCAACACGATCTTTATGGGCAGCGTAGTAGCTTGTTTCTTCTGTATGGTGCGCTCTATTCAAGGAGAATATGCTGAATTGCCAGCTCTTTCTGATGCTGCGTCCTCACAAATTCGTTAACTAACAAGCCTATTAGATGACCTATTATTTCAACTTTGGCGATCGCTTTATCAGAAAAGCGATCGCTTTTTTACACTCATGACCATAACCCGATCAGCTTATTTTGAGTGGCTGAAAATTATCGCCAACAGCGTTGATTTGAACTTGATTAGGTTGCGTTTTTAAAGCTAATCCTTGAATTGTAGGTATTTTGATTTCCAAGATACAGTCATTAAGTTTTATAGTCTCTAGTAATCTTGAGAGTCAAAATTAGCAGTAATCTAGAAACATCAGGAATTAAATCAAGATGTAACTTTACATATGCTTAACAAGATTCTATATGCTGACTCTGGCGCAGAAAATGCCCAAGATATGCTCAAAATATTATTGGAACTGCCTGCGACTAAAAATGCCAAAGTATCAATTCTCAAGGTAATTTCGCCCAAAACTACTCAGGAAGGAGTCGAGGCACAAGAAAATGCCCAAGCAAAAATGGAGCAGCTAGTGACCAAACTTGGTACAAACTGTGATGAAACAGCTTGTAAAGTAGAAGAAGGCGACCCCAAAACTACGGTCCTAAAAGTTGCCAAAGAAGTAGATGCGGATCTAATTATCATGGGTTCGCGGGGGTTGGGAAAATTGCAGTCTATTTTGAGCAATTCGGTAAGTCAGTATGTATTCCAATTAACTGATCGCTCAATGCTATTAGTTAAGGATGATATTTATGTCAAAAAGCTGAAACGAGTTATGGTGGCGATTGATAAGTCTCCTGCTGCTAGTTATGCTCTCGACGTAACTCTGGCTTTGCTTAGAGACTATAAAGATGCCGAAATCTTTCTCTGTCGGGTTAATCCAGATTTAGATCCTAATCTCAACTTATCTCCAGCAGATATGGAGAATAATCCGATTCTGGCTCCAGCAGTTGCCAAGGTTAAACGTATGGGATTACAATATCGCTGTCTAGTAACAGGTGGTAGACCAGCCCAAAAGATTTGTAGTTTAGCTGAAGCCAGAAATATTGATTTATTAGTCTTGGGTTCTCCCGAACGCCGTCCTTCGGTCGCCAAAAATTTACCAGATCTAGAGCGATTATTGGGAAGTTCTCTCTCTGACTATATTCGCATCAAAGCTCCTTGTCCTGTTTTACTAGCAAGGCAAGAAATAGAAGTTTAAATTTCTAGATGTGCCTAGTAATTAAAAAATTTGGATCATTACAAAAAGCCTGCTGAATATTCGATCAGCGGGCTTTTATCTTGATATATATCTGACTACATAATAATAATTTTTGATTTTAGTATGATTGAAACATAATGAATCAAATAAATATAAAAATAAATGAGCAGCTATTTCTCAGATTATTTGTCTTCAAATATTTTCGGTGACAAATATCAAATTGAGCGAGAACTTGCGAGTAGAGGTGGTCGGAAAACCTTATTAGCTAAAAATATCGAACAAAATACTTTAGTTGTAATTAAACTACTTACTTTTAGTAATGAAATTGTTTGGGATGACTTTAAGCTCTTTGAAAGAGAAGCAGAAACTCTGAAGTCTTTATCTCATCCTGCAATTCCTCAATATTTGGATTATTTAGAAATTGATACCGAACAGATTAAGGGTTATGCCCTAGTTCAAAGTTGTATTTCTGCAACTTCATTGGCAGATCAAATCGAGTCAGGTAGAAGCTTTAGCGAACTAGAAGTAAAGGAATTAGCTCAAGCTATTTTAGAAATTTTAGAGTATTTGCATTCCCGCCAACCCCCAGTAATTCATCGAGATATCAAGCCTAGTAATATTTTGCTGGGAGATAGATCTGGCAATAGTGTGGGACAAGCTTATCTAATTGACTTTGGTTCAGTGCAAAATGTAGCTACTAAAAATAGCAGCACTATTACTGTTGTGGGAACCTATGGCTATATGCCTCCCGAACAATTTGGTGGCAGAGTTAAACCCGCTTCTGATTTATATAGTTTGGGTGCAGCCTTAATCTATTTACTTACAGGAAAACATCCTGCGGATTTGCCCGAAACCGATCTAAAAATTGAGTTTGAAGAATTTTGTCATCTCAGTCCAGGCTTAATCAACTGGCTTAAGCAAATCACAAACCCTAGCTTAAGCAAACGTTTTACTTCAGCGACTCAAGCATTAGCAGAATTGGCTGCATGTGAAAATTATCAAGGTCAGGAAAATAGGAAGTTTGTCCAACCACCCAATAGCAAAATTATTCTCCGTCAAAATGGTGATTTTTGGGAAGCGATTATGCCGCCTAAAAATTTTCATTGGCAGAAGAAAATGAATACAATCCAAATTTTGTTGTTCTGTTGGCTTCCCTATTTAATCATTATTATCGCTTTGCTGATGGGAATACCCCTCGAAACAATCTTAGAGCAGTCAATTCAATATTTAGGAATTGGGGCGATCGCAACTTTTGTAGCCGTAGTCTTAAGCTATCAGTTTTTAAAACCAATGCTGACTACTAAAAGGCTAAAAATTGATTCTTCAGGCGTAATTTTGATAGAGCAAGTATTTAGTTTGAAGTTAGATTATATCTTTGCTAGAGGAAAAAATACCCTTGAAAAGCTAGAGATAAATACATTTAAGAATGTTAATAATCTGTATTCTAGCCTCAATATTTATTTAGCTGGAGATAAATTTGAACTAGTGAACAATCATGATTATCCTGTAACGTCTCTAGATATTGATTGGTTTGCAGAAGAATTAAGTATTTGGCTTAATATACCTATTATCAAATCTGGTATTAATAAACGTATCAACAATACTGGTGTTAGTGAACGTACTGCACAGCAAGTAGACCTATACATAAAAAAAGCTTATGAATTTTACAGTCAAGCTTATTATGAGAAAGCTATTGAAAATTGCGATAGCGCATTGGAGTTAAACCCCAATCGTTTAGAAGGTTATTTTATCAGAGGTGCTGCTCATTGCTACTCTGGTAATCATCAAATTGCTATGTCCAATTTTCACGTTAATACCATACTTGAACCAAGTGCCAGAAATTACTACAATCTCGCGGCAATTCAATTTACTCAAGGAATGTATTCTGATGCTTTAAAAAGCTTCAATAGCTGCATAAAGTTAGATGATAGATTTAAATTCGCTGATCAAGGAAATTAGGGAGAATCAAAGATAAATAACCATGAAAAATCCCCCATCCGAAGACAGGGGAACTAATTACTTATTCACAAAGTAAGCAGTGTGGCTATTGCTAACCAAACTTACCAGCGGTCGAAGCAATTAGGAATGCTGCATAGGTTAGGATATAACCTACCGTAAAGTGTGCTAAACCAACTACACGAGCCTGCACAATTGAAAGAGCAACAGGCTTGTCTTTCCAGCGAACTAAGTTAGCTAGAGGAGTACGCTCGTGCGCCCAAACAATAGTCTCGATCAACTCTTGCCAGTAACCACGCCAAGAGATGAGGAACATGAAACCAGTTGCCCAAACTAGGTGTCCAAAGAGGAACATCCAAGCCCAAACAGAAAGGTTGTTTACACCGTAGGGGTTATAACCGTTAATTAATTGTGCGGAGTTCGCCCAGAGATAATCGCGGAACCAACCCATTAGGTAAGTGGAGTTTTCGTTGAACTGAGCAACGTTACCCTGCCATACGCCAAGGTGTTTCCAATGCCAGTAGAAAGTCAACCAACCCAGGGTGTTGAGCATCCAGAACATCGCTAGGTAGAAGGAATCCCAAGCAGAGATATCACAAGTACCGCCACGACCAGGACCATCACAAGGGAAGGCAAAACCGAAGTCTTTCTTATCGGGCATTAGTTTGGAACCACGAGCATCTAAAGCACCTTTGACCAGAATTAGAACTGTGGTATGTAGTCCTAAAGCGATCGCATGGTGAACCAAGAAGTCACCAGGCCCAATTGTTAGGAACAAAGAGTTAGTTCCGCTGTTGATTGCATCTAACCAACCAGGCAACCAAGCTGCACCAGTCTGAGCAATACTATCTGGGTTGGAAAGAAGAGTGTCCATGCCATAGAGAGCTTTCCCAGAAGCTGCTTGAACGAATTGCGCGAAGACAGGTTCGATCAAGATTTGCTTTTCAGGAGTACCAAAAGCTACTACGACATCATTGTGTACATACAAACTTAAGGTATGGAAACCAAGGAAGAGAGATACCCAACTAAGGTGGGAAATTAATGCTTCCTTATGCTCCAGCATCCGATACAGTACGTTATTTTTATTGGCTTCAGGATCATAGTCACGAACCAAGAAAATAGCACCGTGAGCAAATGCACCAACCATTAGGAACCCGGCAATATACTGGTGATGAGTGTATAAAGCAGCTTGAGTAGTGTAATCCCTAGCAATAAACGCGTAGGAAGGCAGTGAGTACATGTGTTGTGCCACTAGGGATGTAATTACACCCAAACAAGCTAAGTGCCATCCAAGTTGGAAGTGCAATGAGTTGTTATAAGTGTCATACATTCCTTTATGTCCAGCACCAATCATGCCACCAAATGGA
>JBCDEP010000019.1:0-53359 GCA_039179675.1 Cyanobacteria bacterium P01_G01_bin.67 | reverse complement strand
TTTACCAGTTCTTGTTTCGATAACTGGTTTAGCTGTTCTTGTCGATCTAACTCAGGTTTTTGGCTCATCTTACCGTTACATTACCCAGTTTTCTTCTCTTTTACAACCTCTGCTCTCTTTTCGATACCTTAATCCTTACATCGGAATTTATAATTATTTGCTTAATTCATGCCCAATTCAAAAATAACTTTTAAAGAAGTAAGAAATAAAACTATTACAGGAATTGCTTTTCAGTTTCTACCGCTGCTTACAATAAATTTAATTTTCCCCAGTATTAAAAATATACCAGGTTCAGAATCAATAGTATTTTTATATGCAGTTTTTGTCTTTATTCTATTTTGCTTAGGTTATGGCTTGTGCGCTGAAGCGATAGATAAGTATGCAGCTTACAAAGGCTATAAAAATCCTTTATTTATCTTGAGTATTCTCAATATTTTTAGCTTAGCTATTTTATTATTGTTACCGAATAGAAATATAATTAATAATAGGGCAAATAAAGATCCCTTAGAGAGATTTAGTATCAGGGCAATTTTTGCTAGCTATTTAATAATTCCTTTTATGGTACTTGCTCCTGTAATAACGATTCTCTTCTTTTTTATGCCACCTGAAAATGTCGAATTATATATTCAAAATAATAAGAATTACTCGACATTTTCTGAACTAGTAACAGTGATCGCACTTGCTTGGTATTTCTTTAAGCAATTAAAAATATCGAATATTGATCCCAAGCATATTTTAGGATCTTTTGAAAAAATCAATTTCAAACTACCAATAGAATTAGCCGTTATTAAATATATATTTGGCTGGGGAATTAATCCTATTTCTCTGTATGGTTTGTCTTTTGTTATTCCTAAATATGTAGAAGCTCAGCTCAATTATGAATATGCAACTACGCCAATTAGCTGGATCTTATTCTCAATTTCCGCTTTAATATATGCTCCCATTATGGAAGAGATATTTTTTCGAGGACTTATTTTTCAAAAGCTAGCTATTAGAAAAGGAATAATACAAGGTTTATCAATCTCAGCAATTCTTTTTGCCGCAATACATTTTAGATTTGACGTAATTCCGTTGTTTATCATGGGAATTATTGCTTCTCTTATCTACTTCAAAACCAAACAGCTCGCTACACCTATTATTTATCATTTTGCTTATAATTTAATTGTAGTAGTTAGAAGACTATTTTATCAGCTCTTTCCTGATACCGATCCTTCAGCTAAAGTTACTATTATTGAGTATCAACATCATTTTCAAGATAACTTTGAGCTTTATATCATATTTCTAGCTATATCTATTCCTTATCTCAGCTACTTTATCTATAAAAACTTTCCTCGAAAATTCACCGTAGAAAAACTACCCTATTTTGTTAATCAGGCAAGAGCAAACTAATTTTAATGTAAGCAAGATACCGTATAGCAATATTAGAACGAAAAGCAAGCACTAGCTACTGTTTTGATCTCCAATATTTAGAAATCAAAGCGTTAATTGACGCAGAAATAAATCTACTAATTCTTTCGTTGTCACCAGAGTTTCCTGATTATGATGATAAATGTCTTGAGTACGATAACCTTGAGCTAGAATCAGATCCCAAGCTTGCTGTAGGCTGCTAACCGCACTCAGTTCTCCCCACTGTTCTAGCATCATCATTGCGCTGGCTAGGGTTCCTAATGGATTAGCTAAGTCTTTGCCCACAAGATCGGGTGCAGTGCCATGAATTGCCTCATACATACCAAACCCTTCACTGTTAAGACTGGCAGAACCTAATAAACCGATAGAACCGACTAAAGCACCACCAAGATCGCTCAAGATATCACCAAATAAATTGCCCGCTAAAATGACATCAAAGCGTTGGGGATTAATTACTAACTGCATGGCTAAATTATCTACCAGCATCGGCTCAACAGTAACATCAGGATATCGTTGAGCAACTTCCATAACTAAGCTTGTCCAGGATAAATGGGGCAAAGCGTTTTCTTTATGGGCGACTGTCAGAAAACCTCTTCTAGCCTGGGCTTGTGCTAAAGCAACTTCAGCAATTCGATTAATTTGCCAATCGTAATACTGCATCGTATGATAGCCGAAGTTACCCTGAAGATCTTCTCCTCGTCCTGATTTACCAAAGTAAATTCCGCTCACTAATTCCCTGACAAATAAGATATCTACTCCCGACAGACAATTTTCCTTTAAACTAGAATTATTAATTAAACTGGGGAATGTTTTAACTGGACGCAAATTTACAAAGAAATCAAACTGCTTTCTAAGTTCTAATAATCCGCCTTTACTAACAGCACCAAAAAGAATACCATCTGCTTGATTACATAGTTCTGCTGTATTTTGAGGAAAATAAGAGCCTAATTCATCCCAGGCGGACTGCCCGATCGCACCATAGTCTATCTGTAGTTTAAAATCATGTTTGGTTGCCACCTGTTGCAAAATAGTCAGGGTGGCTGTGACAACTTCTAACCCAATTCCCTCTCCCGGTAAAGCCGCTATCTTGTATAGTTTGGTCATGTGACTATAGAGTTTAATCTTAAACTGGCGATCGCTTTTCTGATTTCTATTCGCGGATTTGAGGTGATTCTAGATAGGAACACCAATCACTCCAGCCACCAGGATATAGCTTGGTATTTTTAATACCTGCAATTGCTAAAGAGAACAAGTTAACACATGCTGTCACGCCAGAACCACAATAGACAATTACCTTTTTTGCCTCTTGCGTATCTTGCCATAATTGCTGCTGGCTAGATAACGGTTGAAGATACCCCAATTCATTACTTACCTGTTTCCAAGGAGAATTAACGGCACCTGGAATACTTCCTGCAATGGGATCGATTGGTTCTCTTAATCCTAAATAGCGATCGCGATCACGAGAGTCTACTACAATGACATCATCTTTATGCTGAACTGATTTTACTGTACTGATGTCTACCAGCCAATCTTCATGAGTTTGAGGAGTGAAACTACCGGATTTTGTCTCTGGAATAGAGTTATCCACTGGATAATTCTGCTTGAGCCAGTCATTCCAACCACCATCTAGTAAAACCACCTTATTATGTCCTAAATAGCGTAATAACCACCATAAACGTGCTGCAAAGGCAAAACGAGAATCATCGTAAGCAACCACTAGAGTTTCATTTTTGACAATTCCCATCTGAGAAAACTTTTGCGCCAATGCATTGCTATCTGGCAGTGGATGCCTTCCCCCGTGACGCTGTACTTCACGAGACAAATCCTGGTTTAAATCTAGATAATATGCGCCTGGAATGTGGCTATGGCGATATGATTCTTGACCCCAATTGGGATTGGCTAATTGAAAACGACAATCGACAATAGTCACTTGCGGGTTATCTAACTGTTGCCTCAACCATTCACTGTTAACCAGATATTCCGTTTGCTTCATGGTTTATTTTTGACTGACTTCAATCGAAATTTGCGGAGATTTCCTGGTACTTTAGCTTCTCTTTTCAAGCTAAGTCTATTTTAGGATACTGATTCAACTAATATTAGTAGCGGTTAGCTCTTGAAGAAAATAATCTTGCTAATCTCAGCGTTGCTGGATCGAGGGATGATTTTATATTTCATAACCAGACAAATCAATATAAAAGGCTTTAAGCTTTAAGCTTTAAGCTAGCATGCGGCAAACTAAGCGCCTTTGCGCGAAGCGGTATACCACAAGGCTACAATGTCCTTTAGGAAAAGCCTTACTCGCATCTTCCTTTAGGACGAACAGATTACTTTGAGCAAGGAAGTGCGTTACATGCGGCGACGCGGGCGGTCAACAATGTGACGAAACCTCACATTTACGCCCTTAGAACTATGCGCCTTTGTTTGCGCCTGTGGGCGTCCTAAAGAATGCTTCGCACTTGTCCTTGTCGCATTGAGGATAACGCGGGGTCACTTCCTGAAATCAGCAACGCCCTAATCTCTATGGTTTGATCGGTTTTGATTTGGCAACGCCCAAATTCTGTTTTCCTGCCTTGGCGGCAACTGCTACCCCAACAACTTTAATCTGGTTGTGCTGCAATACCTTAATTGATTCCATGACAGTAGTGCCCGTAGTGTAAATATCATCAACGATCAATACTGAAGATTTGGGGAGTTTATGACCTACATGAAATGCATTCTGTAAGTTGTTTGCCCTCTCCACGATGGTTTTCAAATCAAACATAGCTTTGGTGTTTCTGGTGCGAATCAAAGCCTGCGAATTTAACTCAAATCCTGTAGACTGACAAAAACCCTGAGCTATTACTTCTGCCTGGTTAAAACCCCGTTCTTTAACCTTCTGGTGATGTAATGGGATCGGAATTACCGTTAGTTTCTGTTTAGCCAGAGTACTCTCTAACCAAGCCTTGCCCATCAATTTGCCCAGAAGATCACCAATTTCTGGTTTATGATTATATTTCATCAAAGCGATCGCTCTTTTCAATTGTCCATCATACCTACCCCAGGCAAATACAGATTTTTCTTGATGTAGCTTCAGGCGATCGTTTTTGCTTAACTGATGACTGGATAATTTCTGGAGACAATATTCGCAGAGAGTATTGCCAGTGCAACGCTGACAAAAGACGCAGGGAGATTCGAGAAAAACAGAAAGTAGTTGTTTAAGCATACTTCTAGCTTTCCCTGAATTATGTCAATGGATACCAAATCTATAATTAGCTATTATATTTCATTACCATCTCTAATCGAGATAAGGCACTTGTCGCAGATTCCTGAATATAAGGATCGGCAGACTTATCATTACTCAGATTTGTCAGTACTTCTATTCCTCTGGAATCTCCCATAGAACCAAGGGCATTCAGGATTGCTACCTGGACTGCAATGTTGTCTGTAGTATTAAGAGTTTCTACCAGAAGATCGAACACAGGTGAGCCAATTTCACCCAATGTCATTACCGCAGGTATATTAACTACAGGATTAGGGTCATTTAATGCTTGTTTTAATCCTTGAATACCTTCATCTGGCATTGGTACATCAGGATGATTGACAGCGATTTGAGCCAGTACCTTAGCGCAACTAGAGCGTACTGTAGGATTATCGCTATTGAGTAAGGAATCTACTACAGAGGGTACAACCTCGGCACCAATTACTCCGAGGGTTTTTACTGCTGCTCTTCTATAAGTTACATCCTCCTGATTGAGGATACTCATGAGGCGGGGAATAGTATTTTCATCTTTCGCATCAGCAATCTCTCGCATTGCTTTGCTGCGTAGATTGGGATTAGGATGCTTCAGTCTTTCAAATAAAGCGTCTATGGTCATATTATTCGATAGTTGTTTGTCAATTCAGAGGTATCGGTCAGGTCAAAGCACAAAAGAACAATATTAACTCCTGTAATTGACAATACCTTGACCAATTATTTATTGATATTTAAAAATTTTCTGGTTTTGAAAACTTTAATTTGTAAGGGTCAAAAATCATTGATCATTATTAATAAACACAACGAGAGCTTTAAGACTGATACTCAAACCGACTAAAGTCACAGCAACAGACCTAAAGCTCCCATTATTGAAACAGAAATATTATCTGCTTGTTATGAAAGTTAAACTTTTAAACCGTCTCTTAAGAAAGAGAGTTGATTACGTAGTCTAGTAGAGCATTGTATTCAACTAATGCTTGAGCAGACATATCACGAGGAGCACAACCACGGTTACGAGCAAAGCTTAAAGCTTCAACATAAGGAGCAGTAGGCAAGTTTAGAGCGCGATATACTTCACGTTGTCCAGCAATTCCCCATTCGTCCAAAGGACCAGTACCACCAACAACTAGGCAGTAGTTAATTAGACGCATGTAGTGCTTGATATCACGAAGACACTTGGATTTGAAAGTGTCAGTGGAGTTAGCTTCACCAGCATTGTTCAAGTAAGAATATTTCTTGATGCATGCATCGTAAGCTTCTTGAGCAACATTATCAATGTTACCAGCTAGTTTTTCAGCAGCTTCCATACGAGCAGCAGCACGTTGAAGACTACCTTGAACTGACTCTAGATCAGAAGTAGAAGGAAAGCGTCCTGCGGCATCAGCAGCAGTAACAACTGTAGTTACAACAGATTTCATAATTTTTGGATATCTCCTGGTTTGCTTATTCTAAAAGTGCTTATCTAAACACTTTTCGCCAATTTTTTTGAGATTATTGGCTAAATCAAAAAAGAGTTTCTAGCTAAGAGCAGAAATTACGCGATCAAAGTAGCTAGCAGCTTCAGAAGTGATAGCAGAGCAATCGCCTTGAATCATTTCGTTTTTCTTATATCTAGAGCCAGCCTGAGCTTCACTATTAGTACCGTTGATATGAGCTAAAGAAGAAGCTTTCATGATACCAACTGCACGACCTGTGGACTGAAGAGGTACACCAAGAGCAGTGTAAGTTTCTTTCAAACCATTTAAGCAACGATCTTCTAGAACAGAAGCATCACCAGAAAGAACAGCGTAAGTGATATAACGTAAAACGATTTCACCATCACGCAAACAAGCAGCCATACGACGGTTGGGGTAGCAGTTACCACCAGCTTGAATCAAGCCTTGGTTTTCACAAATCATACCTGCAACAGCGTCTGACACAATACAGCTAGCGTTACTAGCAATAACGTTTACAGCGTCTAGACGTTTGTTACCGTCAGCGATAAAGTTTTTTAGAGATTGTAGTTCGTCTCCACCGATACAAGCAGTTTTGCTATCTGCACTTACTACAGCTCTGGAAAAAGCGTCAAGCATTGAGCTCTCCTTAATTTTGACAACAAATTTATTTTTAACTATTTTGACAGATGCTTTTTTAATACCTGTCGATACTGAAGATAAAAGATTACACCTACCAGAGTCTCCTTTATTAAAAACAAAGTAATAATCTGTAATGTTTAAGTAAATCTTGTTACACTCTAGAAAATAGGTGTGTTCAAGAAACAAGCAGGATTTAGGGGTAAAATTCTTAAACACACTAGCTTTGAACCAGCTTGAAATTAATCTGAAATAACTTCATCTTTCTTAACTTACAGTTATTAATTATTCAGATTTAATTGGAGGCAGAGTTTGATTTCCTTGGCAATAATTACCGAGCCAAGTTACACCCTCCAGAGAACGGAAGGGGATTACAGACAAGTCAGTTTTCGGTATTTCTAGATTGAAATTAGCTCCTGAAGCACTAATGCCCAACAGCTGAAGTAAGGGTGCGATATTTTTAGCCTCAACTCTCAACTTACAAAAGCCTTGAAGCCAAGCTAATTGATTTTGCAAGGGGTCAATTGCTTCAGCCTGCACTGCTCTAATGGTAGCCTGTACCTCCGAAGATTCCTGTGATAGCATAGCCTCCATAGCTTCTGGTTCCATTCCCAAGCCTGCGGAGAGTTCAACAGTTTCATAAAACATGGGCAACACAAAATGTTCAACTAACCCGACTACACCTTGAACAATGGAGACAAATTGACCAGCCTGAAGTTGAAGGGATATTTTTCCATCAGCACTAGACACTTCAACTAAACCCGCAGGACTATTGGTTAACACACCGATGAGAGAGGAATTGCTCTGTGGATTATGTTGTACAAATAAGGCTGTTCCTTGGGAAACTACTTTTGCTTCAGGAGTGTTGATTGTACTCTGTCCTTGCTCAGGACGAATCATGATTAAAGCGGCTCCGCTGGTTAATTCAAAGCTACGTTTCCCTGGAGGAAAGCGAAAAGTCGTTCCTGCACCTGTTCTGACTAATGTGCCTTCATTAAACAAGATATCAGCGCGGGAATTAGCTCCAGTGCGGACCGAGTCTTGAGGAACAATGACATCCCCAGGTTGAGCTTCTTGCCAGTCAGGGTTTTGACCAGAATTTAATTCTACTTGGTTCCGAGTTTTGTAGATTTCAGCTTGTTTAATAACGCTGGCAGAAACTGAATTAGAAGAGAAAAAAGCGATACATAAGCCGCAGGTGAGCTTTTGAAGTAGATCAACAAAATATTGAGGATTGCGAGGGAAAAACTCCTGCATAAAAAATAGAAGCAGACGTATTAGGACAGTAGGTAGTTGTGACTTAATCCTCTGTCACCTCAAACTAACCTATAACCAAACAGTTTTAGTTTGGGGGACACAATCAGATTAATCTTTACTGTCTTTCACCTTATCAATAAATTAAAAATTCTTGAAATTAGGACAAGGAGTTAAAGAATCGAGCTAAAGTCGTTCGCTGGTAATCAGTCACAGATTACTCCGCCCTATACGGACGGACACATGCGGGTTTATGCCCGACATTTTGGGTGCAAGCCCTTTGTCCTAAGGGATACACCTTTGGATATGCTGAGACCGTTGGTTAATTGAAGATCAAGCAACTAAATTAGTTTATAAAGTGGAGTTGTACAAATTATGTTTAAACAGTCCATGTCGCTGATGATTGCACCCGTAATCATTGGTTTGTATACAGGATTAGCAAATGCGGATGAAGTCAAAGTTAAAGCAGGAAATATGCAGGTATCGGTACAAAATGGCAATGTTGAAGTCAATTCTGGTTCTACCGCCGTCAAAGCACCTTCTTTACTAAATCGTTTGAGTAATCTGAGATTGTTTGGTGATCGCCAAACCTCTCCTAGAGTCAATCCTTCCCGTTCATCTACTCGTTCATCTAATTTAAAATGCGATCATAGATCTTCCGGTTATTCGTCTACTCGACGTAATCAATCGGGTACGGCAGTATCGCAAACTAGAAGTTCCTCGACAACTATGACTTGTAACTAGGTTATTAAAGAGTAAATTAAATTACTTACTTGAGTATTGTCATCTGTTATTTGTTTGTTATTTGTTCTTTGCAGGGAGCATATTAAGTTATTCTCCCTGATTTTACGCCCTTAGAACTATGCGCCTTTGTCTAACGAAGGTATAACGTTGACTTATTCACCAAGTACAGAGATAGTTTGGGCGAGATCAAAGTCCATTTGAGTTAGTCCCCCCGCATCGTGGGTAGTTAGGGAGACTGTAACTTTGTTATAGGAGATAGCCAGATCGGGGTGATGTCCTGCCGCTTCGGCTGGTTCAACTAGCTGATTCACAAAAGTGATCGCTTCCACAAAATTTTTAAATTTGAAGGTACGCGTGATAGTTTGCTGTTCTTGTTGCCACTGGGGTATGGCTTGAATTTTTTGGTCAATTTCGGTTTGAGTTAGAGGCATGGCATTAACTTTGAGAGGCTGAGGGCATAGGGTAAAAGCGATCGCTGTTCCCAAGAGTAGTAGTTTAGATAAAGGCAATTTTAAAATCAGCAGCATTGTAATTAAGATAAATATTCGTAGTAATAGTATCAAATTAAAGCTCAACAAGCCGATAGCGGATCAAAGGGGGTGTGCCGTATCTGCTATCAGCCAACAACTGCTCAAACTGTTTCTCCAACCTCGCTATGATGATTGCTCTCTGATAGAGGAGACATAAGGTTATAAAAAGGCTGATGGAGACTAATTAGCTGAGCCAGAGTTCTTTTTAACTGAGTTCGAGGCACAATTGTATCCACAAAACCATGTTCTAAAAGATATTCAGAAGTTTGGAATCCATCTGGTAATTTTTCTCTCAAGGTTTGTTCAATTACTCGTCTCCCTGCAAAGCCTATAGTTGCTTTAGGTTCGGCGATGATAATATCTCCCAACATGGCAAAGCTGGCAGTCACGCCCCCCATCGTTGGGTGAGCTAATACAGGTATATAAAGTAGCTTGGCTGTTTGATGACGCTGCAATGCACCTGAGATTTTTGCCATTTGCATGAGGCTAAACATTCCCTCCTGCATTCTGGCTCCACCAGAAGCACAGACAATAACCACAGGAAACTGTTCAGCAGTAGCGTGTTCGATTAAACGACACAGCTTTTCCCCTACTACAGATCCCATACTGCCACCCATGAAGCGAAAATCCATCACCCCTAGAGCCAAAGGTAAACCATCAATTAAGCCCGTTCCTGTTTTGACAGCATCCGTTAGACCAGTTTTGGTCTGATAATCTTGGAGTCTCGCTTGATAGTCTTTGCGATCGCGAAACTTGAGAGGATCTAGAGGATGAATGTTTTCATTGAGTGGTTTCCAAGTATCAGCATCAATTAGCTGCCTAATTCTTTCATCACTGTCAACTCGATTATGATAATCACATTCAGGACACACTAGCTGATTAGCCTGGAGATCTTTGGTATAAGCTACCGAGCCACAAGAGCCACATTTTGTCCACAATCCATCAGCAATATCTCGCTCCTGCTGTTTTTGGACAGAAGGTTCAGTTTTTCTAATATTGGCAAACCAATCAAACAAAGAAGACATAAATTTTAGGTTAATTATCTAGGGCTTTAAAGTATCTCTGGATTATCTTCAGGAGGACTCAGAAGCAACAAAGCAGTCCATCGATCTTTAGAACGCACCTGAAGTGCCGCTTGGCTACCATCTCCGCAATATATTCCTGCACCAATATTGAGGACACGACAAGGAATATCGTAAGCATTCAATATTTGCTGCATTAACTCCGCCTCCCAGCGAGCTTTAGTCGTTTTTAGTGTAATCCAGGACACTGATTCATACTATATTTTTAGCTACAATCTAAAGTTAGTTTATTAAATAGCCTTATAATTTTACTCCTGTTGTCGTCATGTTTTTTGGATAAATTTAGAATAGCCTTCAATAATACAAGACAGGAATGTGGGAAGCTCTACTATCTATAAATCGGCAATTAGACTATTGAGAATAGTCTATGATTTTTTGATATTAAGCTATCCCCTACAGCATCAATTACTAACTTCAGTGGGATTTAAGTATAGATCTTGGCGATATCGGCTAGGGTCGCGATTTTAAAGCCATTTCCCACAGCAGCCATTTTCCAGTCATCGTTGTGGCGATAAACTTCCGCTAAGATCATGCCCGTCATTCCCTGATATTCAGCACCAGAGAGATCATAGCGAGCCAATTCCTGATTAGTAGTACGGTTGACCATACGGACAAAAGCATTTGACACCATGCCAAAATCCTGACGACGTTGGTTACACTTGTATATATTTATCACAAATACCAAATATTCAATGCTGGCAGGAATCAAAGGAAGATCGATATTGATAATCTCGTCATCTCCGTCTCCTGCGCCAGTTAAATTATCTCCTTGGTGAGTGATCGCACTAGAGCTATGTCTTAAATTACCAAAGTAGATAATATTTTTGACATCAGTTAATTTCTTATCTGTGTTTAGACATAGTACTGATGAATCAAGGTCGAACTGCTTATTGCCTCCAAATAAACCACCAGACTTAGGTGCCACATCCCAGCCTAAGCCACACATAATTTGCTTAAGACTCGGATCTTCTTTCGTTAACGAAATACGCTGTCCTTTCTTTAGGTTGATTGCCATATACTTTTGATTGCTAATTACTGAATATATGCGGAGCGTTACATGCGGCTTAAGCCTTTGTCCGCAGGTGTATCCTTTAGGAATCCTTTAGGACTGATTACTGATAACGCTCCAATAACGCCGCCAAACCGCCTTGATATCCTGCACCAACAGCATTAACTCGCCATTCACCATCCTTGCGATAGAGTTCTGCCATAATTAGAGCAGTTTCAATCGAAAAATCCTCAGTCAGATCGTAACGAGCGACTTCTTTTTGCTCTTTAGCGTCAACTATACGGACAAAGGCATTTTGTACCTGACCAAAATTTTGCTGGCGTTGTTCTGCTTCATGAATAGTTACCACCATGACGATCTTGTTGACATCAGCAGGAACTTGTTGCAGATTGACTTTAATGACCTCGTCGTCCCCTTCCCCTGCACCTGTTCGATTATCCCCCAGATGTTCTACTGAGTGGTTCGGATCTGGACTAGTGAGGTTATTGTAAAAAATGAAGTGGTTATCAGAAATTAATTTCTCATTGTTACTTAAGAGAAACACTGACCCATCAATATCAAAATCTTGCCCTGTATCGGTAATATTAGTATCCCAACCTAAACCCACAAAGACTTCGCTCAATCCTGGGGCGACTTTTTCGAGGGAGATCCGTTGTCCTTTACTAAGATTGACTGCCATTATTTCTAAATCTGTAATAATTGCCTGATTTATTGATTTGCGACTATATTGTTATTCTTAGTCAATAGTCTTAGACCAAAGAGCAAACTCTAGCAAAACTCTAAAATGTGCTTTGTAAATTTAAAACTCCTACGATGACTAATGACTAAATGACTAATGACTTGCTATTGGTATCTTTCTACCAAAGCCTGTAAACCCCCCTCATAACCCGCGCCAACGGCATTCATGCGCCACTCCCCGTCCTTACGATATAGTTCTGCCATAATTAGAGCAGTTTCAATCGAAAAGTCTTCGGTTAGGTCATAGCGAATGATCTCTTTTTCATTTTCACAGTTAACAATTCGTACAAAAGCATTACTTACTTGACCAAAGTTTTGCTGACGCTTGTCAGCTTCATGGATAGTTACAGTAAGTGCCATCTTTGCTATTTCGGGAGGCACTGTTGTCAGATTGACGTCGATAATTTCATCGTCGCCTTCTCCTGCACCTGTGCGATTGTCACCCCTCTGTTGGACTGATTGAGCGGGGTCAGGACTAGTTTTATTATTGTAAAAAATAAAATGTTGATCGGAAATCAGCTTTTCATTGCTATCTAACAGGAAAATTGAAGCATCGATATCAAAATCTCCTCCAGTATCAGTAACGTTAATGTCCCAGCCCAAGCCGATAAAAATTTGCACTAGACCTGGTGCTACTTTTTCCAGAGAAATTCTTTCTCCTTTGCTCAAATTGATTGCCATTATTAATTATTTGCCCTATCTTTTTTTACTTGGTCGAAAATTTATCGAGAGAATTATATTTGTGAACTAACTTATAAATTCTAAGATAATGGCTTTATTACTTGGGGAATTTGTAACTTTGAATTTGGAATTTAATTTTTGGGTCGCAATTTCAGAATAACTACGACTCAAGCAATAAGTGTTCTCCCTAGATTTCACAGCCAATCCGAATCTATCATCAGTAACTGGGTGAACTATTAGGTTGGTATTTTTGCTCTTTTTTGCTTAAAGATAAGGCAGAATAGTCAGAATGTTTTTTTAATAGCTACTTGATCACTCCTAAAAATAATCAAAGCCTTGCTCCACTAAAGCCTCCAAGCGATCGCAGGAAGTTAAATAGCCTGTTGCTACTTTTTCTCTGGATCATTTTAGGCATGACCTTACGCTTTAGTAATTTGGTTCTCAAGCCTGCATCATCGATTGAAATTGCCACTATCGGCTATAGTTTAGGTCATGGCTTTAATCAAATTCCTTTAAATCAGATTGTCTCACTCCAGACTTTACTTGCTCCCTTAAGTTTGGATACGAGCATTGGTTACATTGAGGTGCTAAATCGGCTAAGAGAGGAAAGTACTCACCCCCCACTTTATTTCTGTTTAACTCACTGGTGGTTTAATCTTTGGCTTCAAGAGGGTGAACTAGTCACCCTGGAGATAGCGCGATCGCTCAGTGCTATCTTTGGTACCTTAGCTATTCCTAGCAGCTTTATGCTGGCTTGGGTTCCGTTTCGTTCCCGTTTGGTGGCACATTTTGCTGCGGTGCTGATGGCGCTCTCTCCCTACGGAATTTATTTAGCACAGGAAGCACGACACTATACCTTAACTGTGCTGTGGGTAATGGCATCTGTAATTTGTTTGACTAAAACGATTAAATTGATCGAGCAAAAAACTACAGTCCCGATCTGGTTAGGATTAGTCTGGATTGTGATTAACGCCTTGGGAATTGCAACTCATTATTTCTTTGTTCTTGCTCTTGGTGCTGAAGCGATCGCTCTATTAGTGTTTTGGTGGTTTAATCGTCCTGACAAACCTCTGAGGTATTTCCGCAGCTTAGCTTTTGCAGGGATAGGAACTTTGGCTGCTGCTGTGGTATGGCTGCCGCTGATTCAAGGAATTTCGGATAATCAGATGACAACTTGGATCGCAACCAGTTATGAGTTAAACGAGATTCTGCTGCCGATTTCTCGTCTCCTGGCATGGATCATTACGATGCTCATGCTCTTGCCTGTTGAAGGTACACCCACAATAGTCACAATTATTTCGGCACTGATAGTTCTGACGGTTTTGATGACAATCATGCCGACTTTAGTTGGGCAATGGAGCAGAATTTTTGCCACTATCCAAACTCGTTCGATGATGACAATGTTCAGTGGTTATTTGCTTGGCTCCTTAATTTTGTTTTTGCTACTAATTTATGTCATGGAAAAAGATATTTCCTTGGCAGCACGTTATCATTTTGTCTATTTTCCCCTGGTTATTTTATTAGTAGCGATCGCCCTAGCTGCTTGTTGGCATCAGGGATTAGAGTTCGTGAGCAATCATTCAATTTGGCTTCGAGTACTGATTAAAGCTCAGATGCGAGTGGTCATAGTAGTGCTATTGCTGGGAATAATGGGTTCTTTGACAGTGATTAATGATTTTGGCTTTCAAAAATCACGGCATTCAGATCGGCTAGCAGCTCACATTCAAAAAAATTCTGCCCTACCAACCATTATTGCGATGACCCATGAAACTCACTCTGAAATACGCGAGTTAACAGCCTTAGCCGTCTCTTTTGAACGTCTTGACCCCGAACCATCTCAATTACCTCGGTTTATCTTGGTTAATCAGCAGCCAACTGCTGCCGAGTTCATTGCTTCAGATTTTGCCAAAACTCTGAAACCAGTTCAGCAACCTTTCATTCTATTCGGGGTTAATTTAGACATCAGTGATAGTAATCTCAAACAATTGGGATGTGAGCGAGATAAAGCAGTAGATCTTGCTGACGGTGGCTATCGCGATCGCTTTTATGTCTGTTCTAACTAAGTTTTGAATTATGATTAACCTTTGACGCCACTACCGACATCCGTCGGCACAATATATCGCTGTAAGAAGAGAAATAATAACAATATTGGAGCAATAGAAATAATAGAACCTGCGGCGACTAATCTCCAGTCCAGAGAAAATGAATCGGCTAGGTTAGCAACGGCTAAGGGTAAGGTGTAGTAATTAGGATCGTCTAAGACGATTAAAGGCCAAAGAAAATCACTCCAAGAACCAATAAAAACAAAGATTCCTAGGGTAAATAAAGCAGGACGAATCGCAGGAATCATGATGTTCCACCAAATACCAAGTTCTGAACAACCATCAATACGAGCAGCTTCTTCTAATTCCTGAGGAACGGTTTTCAAAGCTTGCCTGAGTAAAAAAATACCAAATGCCGAGGTCAGATTAGGCAATACAATCCCCAGGTATGTATTGCGTAATCCTAGATTAACCGCCATGATATACAGCGGAATCATCACGATCTGAAAAGGAATCATAATCGTCGCCAAAACTAGGGCAAAAATAAACTCTCGCCCTTTAAAATCAAGACGTGCTAAAGGATAAGCCGCTAGAGCGCACAACAGCAAATTTAATCCTACTGCCAGCAAAGCGACGATCGCACTATTGTAGAGATATAGTCCAAAGGGATAGGTATTCCAGACGGTGACAAAATTATCAAAAGTAGGCTGACTGGGAAGTATCTGCGGAGGAAAAGTGAAGATGTCCTCTGTCGGCGATTTAAATGAGGTTCCTAGCAACCACAACAGGGGAAACAACATTAGTAAGGCGATCACGCATAACAGTAAATACGTTGCCATAACTTTTGCCACTGACTTTTGCCTGATTGCCATGTCTATTGTTTGAATTTATGTGAAATAAAGCTACAGTCTAGCTTCTAAGATCTCAAAAACTATTAGTAACTTAGACCTTAAGAATTTTAGCTACTTCTGTTCTTTACAGCGGAATCTACCTTCAATAAAGTCTCTTTTAGCTAGCTGCTTAGTTTTTCGCCCTGTTACTCGCTTCCGCCACATAATAAAGCTAGAGCGTTTCATCTCCTGCCGCATCAAGGCAATAACCTCCTTCTCTTTTAAGCCAAATTGAGTTTCAATGGCTGCAAAGGGAGTTCGATCTTCCCATGCCATTTCTACTACACGGTCAATTGACTTAACGTCTAAATCTGATAATTTCATCAATAATCTTCAGGATATAAGGATTTATACTCATATTTTAATTTAATTATTTCTTAAAAAGATCATCGTCTTCAGGGGTAATAAAGATATTGATTTAACCCTCTAAAGACTATTAATTAGAATTTTCTTTGAGGTGCTTTTCTCAAATCTCCCGCTGAGTCTATTTCATACAGTAGCTGTGCCATCATTCACAGGATTTCAGTCTTCATTACAAAAGGACTAGGATCGGGTAAGTTAAATTTATTAGATATGAACATATGGAGAGTAATCATTGAAATGCTGTCACTGATGACAAATTATTCGGCTTTATTTTAAATACTGATTGCGATAACTCTCTACTATGTCAACAAAATTCTATGAAATCTCAATATTGGTCAATAGACCGCTTGCCAGGATTGATGTTACCTGAGCAAAAATTACTGCAAGCTCAGGGTATCGATAATACCAAGCTTTTACTGCAACAGGCTCATAATCCGCAATCAAAACAAGATTTAGCTGGTAAATTACGGTTGAATCAAAAACATGTTAACAAGTGGGTTGCTCTGGCAGATTTGGCTCGTCTTCCTAGCGTTGGCGATCGCTATTGTGGATTACTCTTGCACGCAGGTATTATCTCAGTTGTTCAGCTGGCTCAAACTTCTTTCCCGCAGCTACACCGTCAAATCCTGCGGTTACAGGTGGCTACATTACAAAGAAAAGATCGCTCTCCATCTTTAGAACAGGTGAAACAATGGGTTGAAGAGGCAAAAATATTGTATGACGACAATATTTAATATTTTAAGTTTAAAGATTGACTAATTATTGATAATTGATTATCAAAAGGTCATCCAGCTAATAATTTACCTCAAATACTAAATAACCTCTCCCATAGCCTTTCCTAAGACATTTGTTGAAGAGAGGTTTTAATCTAATAAATTAATAATTGTTAACTAACGATTAACTAGCTAATCTTAAACATTTATGGGTACAAATGAAATTATTCTTAGTAGTTGCGAGAAGAACTTTCAAAACGGCGATTGCCACCACCACGATTATTTTCACGAGGTCTGGCTTTATTAACTCTTAATTCTCTTCCCATCCACTCAGCACCATCTAAGCTCTCAATTGCTTTGGTTTCTTCTTCCTCACTGCTCATTTCAACAAAACCGAACCCTCTGGGACGACCAGTTTCGCGGTCTGATGGCAGAGAAACTCTAGATACAGTACCGTATTCTTCAAAAACAGTCGTAAGATCTTCTTTAGTGACCTCGTAGTTAAGATTGCCTACATAGATTGACATTAGTTGTCTCCTGATTTGCGAAATTATTTTGAGATCAATTATTTCGGAGTAAGGCTTGCCGAGCTATTGCCAATCTATAGTCGAGTAACCTCTAAGGGATTTAACAGTTGCTCTTGGCTGGAGACAAGATTTTTCTGTTTGACCACTTACCCTGAAGCTGAAAAATGCTTGCCAGGTATTGAAGTTATGACAAATTGAAACAAACGTGACCACCGAATTAAAATCTCTATTTTCTAGTACATTAACACAGTCGAATTAAAAGGATTCAGGTCAAGATGGAAAACAATATTAAAAAATAACAAATGAATCAGATCTCGTAACTAATTGTTGGATAAGAGCTATTTTATTTGCGGATAAAAACCCGTATTCAATTAAGAATAAATTCGTATTATTGGACGTAATCTATGATACCTAATGGAACTAAACATAATGAATTAAGACAGTTAGTTAGGTCGCAACTAGAGTTATTGCTAGAAAGCGGGAATTTAGAGGGAGCAAAATCTCTGCTAATTCCGGTGCAGCCTGTAGACATCGCTGAGGCAATTGAAGGTTTACCAGAATCGAATCAGCTAATCGCATTTCGCTTGCTTTCCAAAGCCGAAGCGATCGAAGTATACGAGTATCTTAATACGGATGTACAACAGGCTTTAATTCAAGAATTTAAGCGACAAGAAGTGTTAGACGTAGTGGATAAAATGTCTCCTGATGACCGCGCACGTATGTTTGATGAGCTACCGGCAAAAGTGGTACGGCGTTTACTAGCTCAGCTAAGTCCTAAAGAAAGGGAAACTACCGCCATTTTATTAGGTTATGGAGAAGATACTGCGGGGCGCATCATGACCCCTGAGTATATTTCCCTAAAAGAGAACCTAACCGTTAGTCAGACTTTAGAACGGATCAGAAATCTCGCTAATGCCTCAGAAGTTGTCTATTATCTCTACGTTACTGATAATTCGCGGCGTTTAACGGGTATTGTGTCTCTGAGAGATTTAGTAATAGCGGCACCAGACACGACTTTGACAGAAATTATGACCCGAGATGTGGTCTTTGTTCACACTGATACAGATCAAGAAGAAGTTGCTCGCACGATTCAACGTTATGATATTGTTGCTATTCCTGTAGTTGATAGTGAAGAACGGTTGGTTGGGGTGGTTACGGTAGATGATGTCATTGATGTGATCGAACAAGAAGCGACTGAAGATATTTATGCTTTGGGTGGGGTTCAGTCTGATGGAGATAATTATTTTCAAACCAATCTTTTAACCGTGGCTCGTCGTCGAGTAGTTTGGCTATTTGTGCTACTGCTCACTAATACCGTAACTGGGGCGATTATTCGTTCTCAAGAAGATCTATTACAGCAGGTAGTAATACTAGCAGCTTTTATTCCTCTATTGACTGGTACTGGCGGCAATGTCGGCGCACAGTCTTCTACAGTAGTTATCAGGGGTTTGAATACCGATGAAATTCTGAATATGGGTACGGGAAAAGTTGTTTTCCGTGAGGCAGCAGCAGGGATCTTACTCGGCTTAATTTTAGGTACGATGGCAACCGTCTGGGCATATTTCTTGCAAGGGAGCCTAGAAGTCGCTTTATCTGTGGGGATGAGTCTGATTGCGATCGCTTTATTGGCATCAGTTGCTGGTTCGGCATTACCATTTCTATTTCGTTCTTTGGGCTTAGATCCCGCCCTCATGTCTGCCCCCTTTATTACCACTGCCGTCGATGTCTTAGGAGTTCTGATTTACTTCTTTATTGCTCGGACAATCCTGGGTTTATAGTTGATGACTGATTTATGGGTGAATTGTACCATCAGGCATAACTGTTCCTTTCCAGTTCACACCACTTAAAATACTATTTTTTAAGCTTGCTCCTCTCAGATTTGCTCCCCTTAGATATACATCAACTAAACTAGCGTTTTCAAAATTGGCTTTTTCTAAATTAGCTTTAAATAATAAGGCAAATCTAAAATTGCCATTTTGGAGATTAACCCCTTTAAGATTTGCTCCAGAAAGATTGGCTGAACATAAATCGATTTTTCTATCTGGTTGAGCACTACTCAAGCTCAATTGCGAAATTGTAGCTAAACTACTGTTACTTCTATCAGTATCTTTAAGCACAGCTCCTGCTAAGATAGCACTGCGTAAATTGGCTGAACGCAGGTTTGCTCCTTGTAAGGTTGCTTGCTCCAAATTTGACTGACGTAAACTACATCCACTTAAGTCGGCACGATTGAAGCTAGCGTAGGATAAATCTGCACCCGTCAAATTAGCCTCACTCAAATCGGCACGAGTAAAATCAGCCCCGCTCAAGTCCACCCCAGTTAAATCAGCTCCTGAAAGATTAGCTCGACTAAGGTTTACCCCTGAAAGGTTGGCTCTAGTCAAATTGGCATTACTCAAATCAGCATCAGCCAAATTGGCGTTACGAAAAAATGATTGACTGAGATTTGCATCACTCAAATCTACTCTCGCTAAAGAAGCATTTTCTAAGTTAGCCCAGCTTAAATCAGATCCTGCTAGATCTGCACTATTGAGATTGGACTCTGCTAGATTAGTTTTGATTAATCGGGCATTGCTCAGATTAGCTCGGCTAAAGTTAGCCTGAGATAAGTTGGTACCGCTGAAATTAGCCCAGTCCAACTCAGTTCTACTAAAGTCAACATTAGTTAATTCAACCTGTAAGATCTGTAGTTGGCTAAGATCGGCACGACTAAAATCTCGATTACCCTGCTGATATAGCAGTAATAACTCTTCTCCATTCATTAGATTAAATTGCTATCTCAACAATTTGCAGTGGGATCATTAAATCTATAATTCCCGATCACCAGGACAAAATAACCATAAACTACAAAGTCATCGGTATACTCCCTTTAAAAGGCGGTGCCTAGGATGACCGTTGTTTAACAGTACCCTGCCGTCCTTTAGGACATTATACCCTTGTCCTAAAGGAAGATGCGGCAAACTTACGCCTCTCTCGCTTCGCATATGGTATACCGCTCCGTGACCGAAGGAAATGCTCTAGTGCATATGCGTTGACTTCGTCAAGTTGTGTTGCTAGCGTTTGGGTTCAATTTCTTGAGTTAATAGCTGCCATTCTGACAATACTTTTGGAGAGATTTTCAGAGCTAATTCTCGGTTATTTTGCATAGGGAGAGATAATTTTAGGCTCTTTGCTGGTGTAAGTTTGAAAATGATTGGAGTCAGGTCATATTGCCCAACATTGGAAGCAGGGGCAGATTCGGCATAGGCATCAGCTGCGGTCAAAATTTTGCCTTGATCGGATAGAATTTCGAGGGATTGGGGATGAATGAAGGAGTTTATTCCAGGAAACCCCACAAGGCGTAAATAATAGGCTGTAGTTGAATTTTGCTGATGATCGGGAAACAGTAGAACTTGCCAAGTATTACCATCGACATCTTTGAGAGAGTCTTGGGCATGATAACGTAAGACATCGGGGGTTTCGTGATGCTGTCTTAGTAATGCTTGAGCAGGGGCGCAAAGGATTACTAAACTGCAAGTAATTATTAAAGTTAAATTGAATAATCTTATTAAACGGCGAATTAAGTTCTGATTGCCCCTAACTGTATTAAATAAATTGTGAAACATGCAGAATTGTAAACTACTCTAGCGATATTATAATTATTTTTACTACTGGAATCGCGATGAAAATTTCACCTTGCTGAGTAAGTGACTTTGTACTAACAAGCATTGTTCGTATTATTGAGAATCTTACCTTAAGTACTTGAAGCAAAGCTACAACAGTGGGAGAGCTACTATCTATAGTTTATTTTGAGAAGAAGTAGCTACTTTACAGCATTATATTTTGCAATCTTCAAAATTTAATTGAGAGATATTTCTTTAAGAGATCAGACGACATATCTAAAGTATTATCAAAGATAAATAGGCAATTATTTTTCTTACAAGAAAGGATTTATAATTATTTGGAAAATATATGGATTTATAAAAAATGTCTTGCTTAGTGTGATTAAAATAATGTCTTAAGTGTATATTAGCAATTTATTTCTCAGGCAATACTTCTAATTAAAGTTGAAAAAACTCTGCCAAATAATGTTGCTCCCACACAAGCTGCTGAAAAATTCATAGCCAAAATTAATGAAATTTTTGAGGGATGAGAATCAACCAAATATTAATATTAATCAATAAATTATTCAGTTTCTTGATATTGGCGATCGCAAGTGCTTTATTAGTTATCGCTTGTAGTTCCAACACGCAATTACGAAATGATGAGGTAATCAAAACGACACCAAAGCCTAATGTTCTTCAATTGTGGTGGGATAAAGGATATAACACTGAAGAAGATGAAGCTCTAAAAAAATTAGTGCGAGGATGGGAAGAAAAAACTGGAAATCAAGTAAAAATTAATTTTTATACCTTAGATAAACGTTCGGCAAAGCCTCAAAGATCGCTTCAAAGTGGTCAGGTACCCGATGTATTTATGAGCTTCAAAGCAGAAAGTACCCTGAATCCTAAGTTAGCCTGGGATGGACAATTAGTTGACGTGACTGATGTTATCGAACCTGTCCAAGACATGTATGAACCCAAAACTTTGGCAACAGCTTACTATTACAACAATGCAGAACAAAAGCAAGCTTATTATGCAGTTCCCATTCACAAAGCAGCACTGCACCTGCATTACTGGAAAGATTTAGTGGAAAAAACTGGTCGTACTGCTGCGGATATTCCTAAAGATTGGGATGGTTTTTGGCAATTCTGGCTGGATGTAGCAGCAGACTTAAAAAGTAAGAACCAACAAGCTATTTTCCCCATCGGGTTGCCAATGTCCGAAGAGGCAGGAGATACGTATCAAGCTTTTGAGCATGTTTTAGAAGCCTATGATGTCAAGTTAGTCGATGAATCAGGTAATTTATTGGTAGACGATTCTCAAGTACGTCAGGGCATAATTCAATGTTTAGATTGGTATACTCAGTTTTATTTGCAAGGATACACTCCCCAAGATGCAGTAGATTGGAATAATGCGGCTAATAACCGCGAATTCCTCAATCGAGAAATCCTGACAACTACCAATGCTACCCTGTCCATTCCTGCTGCGCTACGTCAAGATAGCAACACTTATCAGCATCAGTTGGGTATTGTAGAGTTACCCAACAAACCCAATGGGAAACCAATGAATCACATATTTCTGGTAGAACAGGCAGTAATTTTTGAAGATGCTGCCCATCCCCAATTGGCAAAGGATTTTTTAGCGTATATCATCCAGCCAGAAGTGATTAATGTTTTTTTGAAAGAGTCTGGTCGACATTCCCCTGCCCATACATCGGTATATCAAGATCCTTATTGGACTAATCCTGAAGACCCTCATACATCGGCAGTAACCAAAACCTTAACTGAAAGCAAAATTCGTCCTATTTATTCATCTAACAGTCCGGCATACAGCATCGTCTTAAAAGAAAATATTTGGGGTCAGAGTTTGGAAAAAATTCTGCTCAATAATATTTCTCCCGAACAAGCTGCTGATGAAGCAATAGCCAGAATCAAGGAAATTTTTCAGGAATGGGAATCAACCAAATATTAGCTAAAAAACTATTGAGATATTTAATACTGGCGATCGCCCTGACCACTATTTAAACTCAGAAAAGCGTCAAAACAAAAAAAAGGACAAATGAATGTCCTCTATGAATTTACTTGAGTCTCAAATCTACAATTTAGAGGTCTTTAATTACAATGTGTCTTTCATTATCGAAATAAATTAAACCTTGATGTTGGAAATCCCCCAGAATCCTAGTTATAGTTACTCTTGTGGTGTGGATAGCTTCTGCCAAATGTTGATGAGTAAAACGCACCTGGAGACGAATGCCATCGGTTGCTGGCTGCCCCATCTCCTGTTTAAGCATTAACAAAAATTGCTTCAAACGCTCTTCAACTCGGCTGATAGCAATAATTGCTAATAACTGTTGAGACTTAACTAGGCGATCGCTGAATTGTGCTATAAACTGCCTTGCTAAGGAGGAATGCCTAACTACATCGCGGGCAGAATAACGCTTAGCATATACATCACAGAGAGATACTGCACGGTAAAGTGAAGAATTTGCCGATATGTCACCGAAAACGCCATTAGCAGTAATCCAGCCCGAAATAACCTCGCTACCATCTTGCCGAATACGACTTAATTCCACCACTCCGCGATAAACTTGCCAAATGCCTGAATCTAGAACAGAAATTTCATCTCCTTTCTGAAACTGCTGTAAAGGTAATGCATCTTCTCTTCTTCCTAGACTTAAGTTGGAGTTAAGCTTTTGACTCAGTAACATAGTATGTTGAAATTATCCTAGCGGTTATTATCTTAATAACCTAAGTCTAGATAATAAAAGTAAACAAAAAGTGACGAGAGGGTTAAGCTTTGGATATGTCGATTAGAGCTAATGTTGAGTTTAATCAGGGTTAACTTAGGAGTTTTGGGGATTAACCTTTGGCTAGCTGGCGATATTTCTTTTTTAAACCTAAGAGAAACTCCATCCAAGCTATAGCAGGGGTATGGAAAAACGTAAAAATATCACCGTAGGCTAAATTAGCATTCTGATGATGTTCCCAATGTCTTTCTGGAGTAGTGATAAATAACAAATTACAACAAAAAGCGATCGCTGGAGGAGTCTGCCAATTAATGATCGAAACATGCCGCCAGATCACATGTAATTCTCCTAAAATCAATCCTAAAACTGTGCCTGTAGGAGATATTTGCCAGCCAAAAGGTACAAAAATAAAATAGGGAACAGCCCCTAAAAATCCATCTAAAACTACAAAGGGATTTCGACTTAAAACAGCATAATGAATGAAGCTACGATTCTTGCCATGATGGACTAAAGTGTGGAATTTGCCGAAAACGTGTTCTGGAACATGATAAAAAAATGTAGATAAGAAATCGCCGATGATGAGCAAAAATGTGGCGACAGCGATTATTTTAATGAGATACATGATTAGCTCCATAACACACAGGAGCTAGCTTATTTGCTGTTAGTTAAGAATATTTTAAAACCTATTTAAATTGTGATTGCACAAAGATTAAATACTTTATTTCTCGCCAAAATCAATAATAACGGTAAAGTAATATGGCGTTTCTCAAATAAGTGAGATACGCTGATTGAAATTTTGATAACGAATTTGTCATGAAAGCGTATTCACTTGATTTCAGGCAGAAAATTATTGATGTGTATAACCAAGAGAAAATTTCTCAACGTCAATTAGCTAAAAGGTTTGATGTCGCTTTGAGTTTTGTTTATAAATTGCTCAAACAATATCGAACTACAGGAGAAATAGCCCCCAAACCTTTTAAGGGAGGAGTCAAACTCAAATTAAGTTCTGACAATTTAGCAGTTTTGGCGGAGTTGATAGAACAAAACAATGATGCAACTCTAGACGAATTGTGCCAAATGCTTAAGAAAAAGTTAGGCATTAGTATTTCTCGTGCCACTATGGGAAGAATGACTCAGAGATTACAGTTAACGGTTAAAAAAAACTCTACACCCGAATGAAAAAGAAACAGAGCGAGTGCAAAAACTAAGAGTTGATTTCTGGGAGAAAATACGAGATGTTCCAGTCAAGGACTTGGTTTTTTTAGACGAGGCAGGAGTCAACCTAGCTCTTATTCGATTATATGCTCGTGCGCCGCGAGGTCAAAGAGCAAGAGGGACTCGCCCTCACAAACGAGGCAAAAATGTCTCAATGATTGGAGCTATCGCTCTATCTGGAGTTATTGCATCAATTAATTTGTTAGGTTCAATGGATGGATTAACTTTTGAAGCTTTTGTTATCCGAAAACTGATTCCTAATCTTTGGCAAGGTGCAGTAGTTGTTTGGGATAACTATAGTATTCATAAAGGACAAGAGATTGAGCAGGCTTTGCGCGCTGCTGGAGCTGGATTAATCTATTTACCACCATATTCGCCTGAATTTAATCCCATTGAAAATTGCTGGTCAAAAATCAAAAATATTTTACGTTCTATTGGTGCTAGAAACTACAAAGATTTAGATTCAGCTATTTCTCAAGCTTACAGTCAAGTTTCCCTCAAAGATATTCACGGTTGGTTTTCTCATTCCTGTTACTGTATCTCACCATTTTGAGAAGGGCTATAGAGTCAAAAATATATATCAAAAATTGGGTTAAACTGCCGCCACTCCTGATTCTTGGGTTCTAATTCTAATGGTATCGCTGATATTGGAGACAAAAATCTTACCATCACCAATTTCTCCAGTACGAGCCGCTAAGGATATTTGTTGAGTAACTAAATCAACCATCTCATCTTCAACAACAACTTCGACTTTGATTTTAGTAGTAAAATCAACCCGATATTCGGTACCGCGATAACGAGTTGTTGTTCCTTTTTTGTGTCCAAAGGCTTTTATTTCTGAAATCGACATGCCAATAACTCCAGCAGAAATTAAGCAAGATTTGACGTTATCGAGTTTATAAGAATGAATAATTGCTTCAACCTTTTTCAATTCGTGTGCCTCAAGACTATTAAATGGAAATAACTTGCTAACATTATAAGTCTAGAAGTCAGCAAGAACATTCTTAAATCAAAGAAGAATTAGCATTACTTAGATAATTAATGGGAACAGAAGTAGAACGTAAGTATCTAGTTAAACCAGCAGCATGGCGATCGCAGAAAGAAAAGTTGCAAAGCCAGATCGCAGATTTTGGTCAAAGATACTCTCAAGGTTATATTCCAACTAATAACGGCACCACCGTCAGATTACGAATTGCTGGGCAGCAAGGTTATCTAACCATCAAAAGTAGAACCATAGGACATACGAGAGCCGAATTTGAGTACCCGATACCTGTTCAGGATGCTCAGGAAATGTTGCAAACGTTATGTGTTAAGCCTTTGATTGAAAAGTTTAGATACAAAGTCAAAATTGATAATTTAATCTGGGAAGTTGATGAATTTTTAGGAGAAAATGCAGGTTTAATTATGGCTGAAGTTGAGTTAGAAAATGAGCAGCAACAGGTTAAGCTTCCTGATTGGATTGAACGCGAAGTTAAAGATAAAAAATATTTTAATTCTCAGCTAGTTATAAATCCCTACAGCAAATGGGACAAGCATTAATAACTAACAAAGGGCTTTGCACACGAAATGACGGGCACTTGTCCTTGTCGCCATGAGGATAAACCTGCATTTACTAATAACTAATACCTAACAACTAATAACTGCTTAATGAGCGAAACCCTAATTATTTTTAGTCGCTATCCCGAACCTGGTAAAACAAAAACTAGAATGATTCCTGCGTTAGGTGCCCCAGGTGCCGCAGAATTACAGCGTTTAATGACGGAACATACTTTGAAAACAGCCCAGCAACTTTTATCTGAGCGCAATTTAAAAATTGATGTCTATTTCTCTGGAGGAAGCCAACAGTTAATGGCAGAATGGTTAGGCAAAGATTTGTCATATATTGCTCAAGCTTTGGGAGATTTAGGTAATAAGCTGCAAGCAGCGTTTGAGAAGGCTTTTAAACTAGGTAACCAACGAGTAGTGATTATTGGAATCGACTGTCCTGATATTGATCGCACAATCTTAAATCAGGCTTATAATTCATTACAAGACCACGATTTAGTTTTGGGAGTGGCAGAGGATGGTGGCTACTATTTAATCGGTTTAAACCAAGTTCAGCCACAGCTTTTTTGTAATATTGATTGGGGTACAGAAAGAGTATTAAACCAGACTAGAAACATTGCTGAAAATCTAAATTTAGACGTTCATTATCTTCCTGCTCTATCTGATGTCGATCGCCCAGAAGATCTCCCAATCTGGCAAAAACATCTAGAGCATCTGGAGGAAAAGCTTGATAGTTAAATTATTAATAGTTAGTCGTTAGTTGTTGATATGCGAAGCGGTACATGCGGCTTAAGCCTTTGTCCGCAGGTGTATCCTTTAGAAATCCTTTAGGACTGTTGACTAAACTAAACGCCAATCAATAATAGTTATAGGTTATGAGTGCAGCAAGCAAAGCTGGCAAGCGTCGCTACAAAGGCGACAAAGGCATTCTTTTTGCCGCATGTGTTTGCCGCAGGTCGCGACTTGAGCGTTTCACGCTCTGCGGTTATAGGTTATTAAGTTAACCTGAAACAAAAAAGGACAGATCGTGATCTGCCCTCTACACTATGGATAATCAACTACAAATTATTGATTAAAACTTACTTATTTGGTTGAGGAGTCATCCGTAAGTAAGGCTTAATTTCTTCAACACCTTTGGGAAATTTTTCTTTAGCTTCCGCAGTAGGAATTGCGGGAGAAACTACGACATCTTCACCATCTTTCCAGTTAACAGGAGTAGCAACTGAGTAATTATCAGTTAATTGCAAAGAATCGATTACTCGTAGAATTTCTGGGAAATTACGACCCGTACTTGGGGGATAAGTTAGAGTTAGACGTAATTTTTTGTTGGGGTCAATAATAAACACTGAACGGACAGTAACTTTGGCATCAGCATTAGGATGAATCATGTCATAAAGGTCAGAAACCTTTTTATCTGCATCCGCCAAAATAGGATAGTCGACTTTGGTAGCTTGGGTTTCATCAATATCGCAAATCCAGCCATTGTGGGACTCAGCATCGTCAACACTCAAAGCAATTGTCTTAACGTTGCGTTTGTCAAATTCCGCTCTTAATTTTGCTACTTCTCCTAACTCTGTAGTGCAGACAGGAGTATAATCAGCAGGATGAGAGAAGAGTACTACCCAGCTATCTCCAGCCCATTCATAAAAAGAAATTTCTCCCATGCTGGAGTCCTGAGTAAAGTCAGGCACTTTGTCCCCTAATCTAAGTTGAGCCATTATTAAAACCTCGATTTCGTTCTAGAAAAGCAGTTTTATATCTTCCCATGAAATGATAGTTATGTATCCTGCGCTTAATTCTTCTTGATAACAGATCTTATCTCTTAACTTAAATAGTTATTGATCGCAGTTATCAATTCTAAGTAAGGTAAATTTCTTCTAATTTTTTTAGGAAATGTAAATGTCCCTTTGCCATAAGATAAAATGAACGACCTGAATAGCTGAATAGTTAAGGACGACTTCATGGAAGATAAACATATGTTAATGATTCCTGGGCCCACTCCAGTCCCAGAGAAGGTATTGAATTCTTTAGGCAAACATCCTATCGGACATCGCAGTGGCGATTTTAGCAAAATCATTGCCGAAATTAACCAGAATTTAAAATGGTTACACCAAACTAAAAACGAAGTTCTTTCTCTCAACGTCTCAGGTACAGGGGCAATGGAAGCGGGAATGATTAATTTCCTTAGCCCTGGCGATCGCGTCTTGGTCGGAGTTAATGGTAAATTTGGCGATCGCTGGGCGCAGATCTGTGAGGTATTTGGTCTGCAAACGGAACGCATTACCTCTGACTGGGGGACTCCCTTAGATTCGGAAGAGTTTAAGACTAAGCTAGATGCCGATAGCAACAAAGAAATTAAAGCAGTTGTGGTAACTCACTCGGAGACTTCTGCGGGAATACTCAACGATCTTGAGACAATTAATAAGTACGTTAAAGCCCACGGTGAAGCTTTAATTATTGTCGATGCGGTAACTAGTCTAGGTGCTTACAATGTACCTGTAGATGACTGGGGCTTAGACGTAGTGGCATCTGGTTCCCAAAAAGGCTATATGATTCCCCCAGGAATGGGCTTTATTTCCGTCAGTGATAAAGCATGGCAGGCTTATGAAACTAGCAAGTTCCCTCGCTTCTATATGGACTTGGGTAAGTATAAAAAAGCCAACGCCAAAGACAGTACTCCCTTCACTCCTCCCATCAACCTGATGTATGGCTTACAAACTTCCCTGCAAATGATGCAGCGAGAAGGTTTGGAGAATATTTTTGGCCGTCATACCCGCTTGACTAATGCTACTCGCGCTGCGGCAAAAGCCTTGAACCTAGAATTATTGGCACCCGATAATGCGGCAAGTACTGCGGTGACAGCTATCAAAACTGATGATGCCGAGAAAATTAGAAAGATTATGCGTGATCAGTTTGATATTGCCTTAGCAGGAGGACAAGACTATCTTAAAGGTCATATCTTCCGTATTGGTCATCTTGGATTTATTAGCGATCGCGATGTGATGATGACTATTTCTTGTCTAGAAGCGGCTTTGCTGGAAATTGGTCATGATTTTGACTCCAAAGCTGGAGTTAAGGCTGCTGCTGCTGCTTTAGTTTAAATTTATTTTATTTCTAATTTAATTTAATCACTTGAGTCTCCTATTTATTCATGGGAGGCTTTTTTTAATTGTTTGAAATAAGGTGGAAAAGATATCGCCTGGTTAGAAATTAAAAGAAGTGAGAATAACGTCCACGGATAAACACAGATAGATTAATCTGCATTAATAGACGAGTGACTTATTGATGTAACTAGAAAATATAATTAAAGTATCTTTCAAGATTAGCAATCAAAAGGAAACTTACAGTAAGATATTTGATCCAATTTTGTAATTTTATAGATGAGTGACTTAGAAAGACTGATAGAATCTAATGCTAAAGCAATACAGGCTTTGACCTCTGACATTGCCGAGATGAAACGAGACCGCGACTTGATGTATTCTACAAATGCGTGACTTGACCGATAAAATCAGTACTTTGGTATCGACTCAGACTCAAAGCTATGACTTAATGAAAAATCTTGATAGTTGTCAGGATCAGCTTGCTAATCAACAGCAGCAATTAATTGAGATCTTGAAAAAGATTTCAGAATAATTAAGAATCAGACTTTCGATCATCATCTTGACTATCTTTTAGCATGTTAGGATATTTGCCTCTTAACAAATCATTCTCAAATTGAAGTAAAGTATTTTTAAGCTTTTCAATCAATATCTCTCGTTGCGCTTCGTTTTTAGTTCGGTCTTGATTGACAATATTATTTAAATTTCTCACAAACTCAGTTAAATCTCGCAGTTCTTGTCTTATCTCTTCAATTTCTGAATATTGTCTCTGACTTATCCCTTGAGAGCTAATAATTCTTTGCCAAATTGAGCTGACTGCTTCCACATTAACCAAGCTGCTTCCTTAAATCACTCAACATCGATCTAGTTTCAACTCCTAACCGAGCAGTATTTTGACGAGTTGCAACAATGCGATCATCTGCTTGATGAAGTTGGGTTAAAATTTCGTCTAATTCGATAGTGTATTCTGATTCATTGTTTATTTCTGAATTAGATATCAGATTTAATTTAAATTCTACTTCCTGTTCAAACTCTTTATCAAATAAGGCTTTTGCAGTTTTTAAATCAGTAAAACAATGATTTATCCATTCACTTTTTCCAGCTTTTGTTTCCCCGATCATTATTAATGTTCTTTTGCTTTCTGTAGATGAACTCGCAGCACTTTCACCATATGTTTCTTTCTTCCCTTCACTCATGATTAACCCTCTCTTGTAAAAGTCCATCAAGCCTAGAAACAGCCTGTTTTAAAGATTCTTTTTCTATTGCTGATTCTTCCACCGAAGCTGGTACATAATAGCCAATAGTCTGACCATGACGCACGATCGCAATTGGCTCATTACTATTGAGGTAGTTAGCTAAGTTAGATCTCAGCTTTCCAATACTCACTTTAGGAATATTTGGCATAATAATTTTGTACAAACTATGTACGGATACTAGCAAACTATTGATTAGCTATAAATAAAAAAAGCGATCGCACTTCTCTAAAATAAGAATTTAATCAGCGATCGCATGGTTAGAAAATTAGTAACTAAAACTAATTGTCGGGCAAAGAGTTTAAACCAAAGTAAAATCTGATTCAGTCAGGCTAGTCGCATCAAACCCTGTTAAGGTTGCTAATACTTCTTCACCCAGGAGAATATCGCTACCAGAGAAACTTAATTCAGCGAAGGTTAAACCATTGGTCAAACCGACGACATCATTATCAAAATCTTCAATGATATCACTACCTTGCGCTTCGGCAATCACAAAAGTATCCTCACCAAGACCACCATTTAGCAGATCGTCGCCTTCTCCACCGATCAAAGTATCTCTGCTATTATCTCCAATGAGGGTATCATTTCCTGCGGAACCATCAAGAAAATCAGCACCGATACCACCGTCAAGAAGATCATCGCCTTCCCCACCAATGATGGTATCACTACTAATTTCTCCATTAAGAGTATCATTGCCCCCTAAGCCTTCTAGGGTATCTGAACCGCTACCGCCATTGAGTAGATCATCACCTTCTCCACCGTTAAGGCTGTCTTGAGCCGTACCTCCGTTAAGAGTATCATTGCTCTCTAGACCTTCAAGAGTATCTTGACCAGCGCCACCAGAGATTAGATCTGGGCTTGCTGTTCCAATTAAGTTATCGTCAGCGTTAGTACCTTCAATCACATTAACTTCAACGCTGACTTCAGGCAAAGTTAAACTAGCCAAAAGCGGATCGTGATCGCTAGCACGTTCATCGGTAGCGGCAAATTCTGCATTGACATGAACAATATCAAATTCAGCACCATCAACTAAGCTATCGCTAATTAAAATATGGTCTAAAACTTGGGAATTGCCCTGAAAGATAAAGCTATAGCGTTCGTTTTCAGGAAGAGAATCAACCAAATTTGTCAGACTGCTGCCGATAATTTCATCTATAGGAGAGATAAATTCAAACTCATTTAAATCTCCTAGAACGACTACATTTGCATCAGGATCAGCTGCCAACAGCCCATCAACAAAATCATCATTTGCTTGTGCTTGGGCGATACGCTCATCCAAACCACCATTGACATTAAAATCTTCCTGAAGGTCTTCAAAAGGTTGATCTACACCGAGAATTGGGCTACTGCCACCTTTGGAAGTGAAGTGATTATTAACAACGGTGATTTCTTGTCCATTAAATTCAAAGTCAGCTACTAAAGGCAAACGAGAACCCTCAAAGGCACCACCAGGTTCTTGACTGCCAAAGGAAGCTACGGAACCCTCAACTAAATCAACGCGGTCGGGATTATACAGATAAGCCGTGCGAATATTGCCTCCTGGCTCACCACCATTGGCATCATCGGTAATAAAGGTGTTGTCAATAAATTCATATTGTGGACCACCATTAGCAGCGATGCTATCTATTAAAAGTTGTAGAGTTTCATCGGCGGCAACCACATCGGTATCGCCCCCTTCATCGGCTGCGCCATCATTATCTTGAATTTCCTGAAGACCAATAATATCAGGAGCATTTAGGTCATTGACAATATCACTAGCGATCGCTTCAACGCGTCCATCGGCTATATCATTATCTCCACCTAAGTCTGCCCCATCATTGGGGTCGAGATTTAAGACATTGTAGCTGGCAACTGTCAGCTGATCGCCACCTGACTGGATGCTGCTGCTTTCAGGAGTTAAGCCTGCTGGGGTAACAGTGAACGGCTGAGTAGGATTAATTTCAAAGTTACCAAAGCTGTAGGTAACTACCCCTGTGACATCACCTAAACTATCTCCAGTATCAACTACGGGAAAATCGAATCCAGGCAAGATATCTGCATCCTCATCAATTTGGACTCGTTCGGGATTAAAGTCAGCAGGACTAATATTTAACGTACCGCGATCGCTAATTCCCGTTGCACCAGCACCACCATCAATAGTTGTAAAGATCTCACCAAAAGGGGTGTTGCCGCTTACAGCCACTGCATCTTGGGCAGTAACTAACATTCCTTCTAGAGATTCAAAGAAGTCAATACCATCAGCGTCGGGATTAAAGCTACTAGGGTCATCATTAATACTTTCTGTTGGCGGAACTCTGCCACCATTGCCAATAATTACGGCACTAGGCAAACTATTGCCTGTAGAGAGGGTGCTAATACTAGGACTACTAATTTGCGTAGTCGAAAGATTTCCTGTGGCTACGCCTCCAGGGGTAAACTCGCTGACTGTCCCAGCAACTTCTAATTCATTGCCCACAGTTACTCCAGGTGCGTCGCTGGTAAAGACGAAGACACCATCGGCGGTTGCATCATCCCCATCCCCAGTAGGATCTTGCAGATAAAAACCATTGGACTCAACGGCAGTGACAATACCACTAGTGGTTACAGAACTACCTTCTAGGGGGGAGGTTAAAGCAGCACCTTGGATCTCGAAAATGGGAGTCAGATCGCCAGGGTCAGGATCGGGGTCAGGATCTGGATCAGAACCCCCATTGGTAGTACCAGGGGTATCATCTCCTCCAATGGGATCGAATGCTCCAATTTCAAAGTCTCCCGTACCGTCAGGTAGACGAAAAACTTGACCAGGAACAAAAGAGCCATCTGGTCCCACCTGAGTTTCGCTATAAATTTGTTCGCCGCTACCAACTGTTTCAATTAAAGCCACAGAATCGACTATGGAATCAAAGGGAGTAGTATCTAAAACTCCATCATCATCTGTGTCTAGATCATCCCCACTAGCACCAGTAAAATTCTCCACTAACAGATGTGTGACATTATCACTGTTCTCAAAATCGAGGGAAGTGGTTAAATTAGCAGTTCCTAGGGTAAAAGTACTTTCCGCTGCCACAAAAAAACCATTGGCATCAAAACTTTGACCAGATAAGTCGGTTACATTCTCAATCACACCACTACCACTTGCCGCAGCTCCGTCACCAATTACGAGGTAGGTAAGACCCTCCAAAGAAGAATTAGCATCACCCAACAACTCAAAGTATTCATCATTATCGGTACTTGGTTGGTCAATGCGAATTTCATTAATTTTCTGCATAGCGATCGCTGTACTATCAATTTTATAAATTATGGATAGGAAATAAGTTGGATTTTTTTACATACTTTTCTTGAGTAAGATACTTAATCCTGACTATCAAAGCATTTTGAATATATAGTTTTGATGCCAATAACTAGACCAAATAATCACTCAAAGAATAATGCAAACAATCAACTTAAAAAATCACTGAACCAACTAGTAATTCTGGCTAGTAATTTCAGTGAAATCTACTACAGATTCTCAGTTTTAGGTAAATTCAAGTTAAATCTTTGATTAAGAAACTATGATTTAATTCGGGATAGAAGAAGAGCAGTTCTTCCCACCTCGAATCAGCTTTGACAGTTAATCTGTGTGTAGCGATCGCATCTATTCCTGATATGGCAAGCGCGATCCCTGTTTTGCACAAAAAATATCACAAAGCACTGTTTTAAAAACCCAATATTAATCAAGAAATATCAAGCAAGCCCACAAAACTAGCAGCAAAATTTATTCAAAAATAGCAGTTTCTAATTGCGCGATCGCTCGTTCTAAATCATCATTGATTATCTGAAAATCAAATTCATCCTGAGCCGCAATTTCTTGTTTAGCGATCGCTAATCTTTTGGCGATTGATTCCTCTGTATTAGTTCCTCTGGTTCTAATTCTCGCTTCCAGTTCCTCGATTGAAGGGGGTAAAATGAATATACGTCTGGCTGCGGGGAAGATATTAGCGATCGCCCTTGCTCCTGCCAAGTCGATTTCTAGCAGCACATAATTGCCGAGGTTAATCTGCTCCACGACTGGAGCTTGAGGCGTTCCATAGTAATTCCCAGCATATTCTGCCCACTCTAGCAGCTCATGATTGAGAATTGCCGTCTCAAAGTCTTTTTGATTGAGGAAAAAATAATCAACCCCATCAATTTCTCCAGGACGAGGCTCCCTAGTAGTAGCAGAAACAGATAATTTTAATTGGGGATGACGTTGCAAAAGCAGTTTGACCAAGGTACCTTTGCCGACGCCGCTGGGTCCTGTAATTACAATTAGCTTACCTGGTTGTTCGGCTGAGGATGACATTGATGATAATCTAATTAAGCTAAGATTCTTTACTATCTTTGTTAACTACAAAGCGATGAGCTACAGTTTCGGGCTGGATTGCAGAGAGTACCACATGGGAGGAATCTGTAATAATTACGGCACGGGTACGACGACCATAAGTCGCATCGATGAGTAAGCTTTTTTCTCTGGCTTCAGTAATAATTCTTTTGATTGGAGCAGACTCTGGACTAACAATAGCAATAATACGATTAGCGGAAACAATATTACCAAAACCAATATTGATTAATTGAATATCCATAATTATTCATTTGTGACATTTAGATTAACTTCTCGCCAAGTTCAGAATCTAGAAAATATAACCTTAATACTATAGTTTAAAAATCTGATTTACAAGCAAAAAGAAATGTAAACGACTTTATTTAAGGAAATTTTAGCTTTTGGCAATATTTTAAACAATCTGTAGCCAAAATCACAATAATTTACTGCCAAATTACATATTAATCCTTGATTATAATTATGCAACCAGTTGACTACACGACCTTGATTGCAAGCTGTACTGAACTCAATCGAGATTGGATTCCCTCCCGTCTAGAGCAAGTTTATCAGCGCGATCGCTTTACGATTTCTCTAGCACTACGAACCCTCAAAGCCAAGCCTTGGCTGACTATCTGCTGGCATCCCGAAGCAGCTCGGATTAATATTGGAGCTCCACCGCCCCGCATTAAAGATACCTTTACCTTTAGCGATCAGTTACGACATCAACTCAAGGGATTAGCGCTGACAACAATTAGAGCGATCGCCCCCTGGGAAAGAGTAATTGAACTACAGTTTGCCAATCGTCCTGGGGAAGTACCGTTATGGCATCTCTACGTCGAGATTATGGGTCAGTATAGCAACGTGATTCTGACCGATGCCCAAAAGCAAATTATTACTCCTGCTCGTCAAATAAGTTCCGCTCAGTCTAGCGTGCGCCCGATTCAAACTGGTCAACCCTATGAAGTACCTCCCGCTCTTACGGGGACAACTCCCAAACTAGAGGAATCCTTTGAACGTTGGCAATCCCGAGTCAGTCTAGTTCCTGGTCAGCTAAAACGTCAACTGCTCAAGTCCTATCGGGGTTTAAGTCCTCGGGTAGCTGCCGAAATTGCGATCGCCGCAGGTTTATCCCCGCAACAACACACCGAGACGCTGCAACCCGAGCATTGGCAGGAATTATTTAGATATTGGCAGAAATGGATAGTTATTTTATCAGCCAGGCAGTTTGATCCAGGATGGTTAGCCGATGGATACACAGTTCTCGGCTGGAATAAAACTGAATCCGTGGCAGAGGTACAAACGCTACTGAATCGTTACTATACCGATGAAGTAAACCGCCAACAGTTTCAACAGCTCCATCATCAGCTCAACCAGAAGCTAACTAACCTGCTCAAAAAACTCAATGTCAAAGCTACTACCTTTCGCCAGCGATTAAATCAGTCAGCGGATGCCGAAAACTATCGTCAGCAGGGAGACTTATTGATGGCACATCTCCACGAATTGCAGCCAGGAATGAAGTCAGTTACCCTCAAAGATTTTGATACCCAGAAGCCAGTCAAAATTAAGCTCAATCCTGAGAAAAATCCCGCTCAAAATGCTCAGGCTGTATATAAACAAAGTCAAAAGCTAAAACGAGCCAAGGATGCAGTCATGCCCTTGTTAGCAGAAGTAGAAGCAGAGATCAACTATCTAACTCAGGTACAAACAGCTCTAAACCAGCTTCAGGGTGGTCAGACAGGTAGCACTGAAGACCTACAGGCTTTAACCGAAATCAAAGAAGAACTAATACAACAATCATATTTGACTGCCGAGCGTCAAGACTCAGGCGATCGCAAACTCGATCAAGACTCGCAACCATATCGTTATAAGGCACCATCAGGATGCGAAATTTGGATTGGTCGGAATAATCGTCAAAATGATCTTCTCAGTTTTCGGACTGCGGTAGATTATGATCTCTGGTTTCATACCCAGGAAATTCCAGGAAGTCATGTCTTGTTGCGTTTAGAACCTGGTGCAGTACCAACAGAGCAAGATCTTCAATTTACGGCGGACCTCGCAGCCTACTATAGCCAAGCCCGTGAAAGCGAGCAGGTTCCCGTAATTTATACAGCACCGAAACATGTATATAAACCTAAAGGAGCCAAGCCAGGAATGGTAATTTACAAGCAGGAAACGGTTATCTGGGGTAGACCACAGGTAGCCAAGGCATCCATTACCCCGCAAAAATAATTCCCCTCAGAGTCATTCTCAATAGAAATCATATAAATAATTAGATACTGTTCCCTATTCCCTATTCCCTATTCCCTATTCCCTCAAAAAGATAGCTTATGAATACGGAAGTCAATTAGAACAACCATCAGTTATTGTCTATTTTCAGACTAGATTTACATAATCAATCTAATCAGCTCCCGCAAATTCAGCGAAATGAATAATGCCTCGGCTGCCGTTGGTTAACCAGCGAGTATCTTTTTGGTTTAATTGCTCAATTTGATTCAGCTCTAGTCCCACTATGACTTCAGATTTGAGAGTTCTCAAGACGACACAGGCTGTCGGAAAATAACTAGTAATCTGCTCAAAAGAGCTAGTTTTCGACCAGTGGCAATCTCCAATCAGTCGGCGATAGTTAGCATCCCCTTTGATAACAACCAAGCTAGATTGAGCTAATTCCTGTCTCAACTCAGAGGGCATTTCCCAGAAAAATAGTGGTGCATTCCAAAATAAGTGATCTCGCAATTGTAATTGACCAGAAGCAAGGTAATTTTGCAGGCGAATAGCCAATTCGCTAACATCTTTGCCCGACTCTTGAGCTAAAAACTTGAGGGTGGCATGCACATCTTTAATCATGGCATCTGACACAAAAGTGGGATGAGTTTTAAGATGTAGATGAATTTTACCCGCTGCTTCGCTAGTTAATAAAAAATCAACCAACATTAAATCAGTTATCAATTCAAAACCAGCATTATCAGCGATCAAATCAATTCGCGTGTTCTGGAAACCGCTTATTTTATTAACAACGAGGGATGTATCATCAATTAAAACTAATTCTTGTTGATTATGATTATTTATGCTTTGATGTTTAAATTCCCCTGCTTTAGTGGGATTGAGACTTAGGTCTGCTCGATTACCCCATAAATTTAAATAAAGTAAATAGCGTAAGATCTGCTTCCAGAGATCGTCTCTTCGGTGGGCAGAATAATTAAAATCTTGGTATTGCCTAACTTGAACTCTAACTGATTCCCTAACCTGCATTAAGCTCATCTGCTTTTGCAATGCAAATGGATCTTGCTTTTGCTCGGACAATTGAACAGTAAAGTATTGTGTTGCTGCCAATAGACGGCGATAAAAATAAGTTTCCGCAAAGTAAAAAGGAGTATCTAACCACAGCCTATTTTGATAGGGAATGATGTATTTATTCCAGGGGGCAATATCTTCTCCTCCATCATTTTCTAAAGGGTAAATCGAACCTTGGAGTACATCTTGAGCCAAAGTTTTCAGTTGGGAGACAACCGAGATCGGGTAATTATTTTCAGCTATCACCTGTTCAATAATTGCAGGCACTCGATGGGTAAAAGTGTAGTAGGCAAATGACCCCGTTTCCGAAACGATTAATTGTGGGGGAATTGGTAATTGAGGAAGCGTAAATTGGTTCATCAGAAGTTAATTAGAACTGATTTTACGATTACAGATTGAGATGAATCTCCCTGGTCAAGAGAATTGCTCGCCTAAATTCCAGAATAGCAACCTTAAATGAGACTAAGCTAAAAGTTATCGTCGTTCTAATGAATTTCCTAATCCTCTAAGTACATGCGGGCATATGCCCTAAAGGACTAGTTGCACGGCTAAACCGCATAAACGGCGAACTATGCGCCTTACTTTCGGTCGCAAAGCGGTATCCTTATGCAAAGCGGTACCCTTTAGGGTTAGGAAGCCCTTTATCGTTTCGGGGAAATAGGAAATAGGAAATAGAAAACAACATTTACAATGCTCAACTCTAAAGCTTTATGCATCGAGTTTTTACTCAGAATGAGTGTAAATCGTCTCTTTGATCTGGAAGATGCGCTCTAATGCTGTCATTCTTGGTTAGAACGATCGCTTTTTATTGCTGCGGTTGGGTTAACGGTAATCTAGTAATTAGTCTGGCTCACCCAGTAAACAAGATATCTGCTTAAAATCGGTCTGATTAATGCGGCGAGCAACTCTTTCGGGAATAGCATAGTCATACATAATGTGCGCCTTGCCGACTAAAGTCGCTATTTGACTCTGGGGATGATTAAGCCAGTAAAGAGCGATCGCTTCAGCCATAGTTTCGTCCCATAATATCTGTGCCGCAAAGAAGTTATCGGCATCCGTACTATCGCCTTCTTGTTCGGCAATGTGTTGCTGATAAATCTCTTCTATTCTTTGTCGATATGATTCATTATCTAATTTAATCTCTGTCAGGGGAGGAATATAGCGAAAGTCACTTCCCCCAAGACTTTCAATCCCCGAGACGGCTACTTTGTGCGTAATTTCCCCAGGAGTATTGAGGGCAATCAGGGGAATTTGCTGCTCTTTGGCAAAACGTAATATGGGGGCATAAAATTCCCAGTCAAAGCCCCAACGAGTCTCATATTCAGTTTGCTCTTTTAATTGTTGTTCGTTGATTGCACCTGCAAGATAACGATTTAACAGCGGTTGAAAAGGACGCTGAAACATCTCAAAGGCGATCGCTAATTGTCGTTCTGAGTCCACCGAATTTTGCTGGAGTTGGGTAATAATTGCTAACTGTTGTTGATGAATACTAGCACTATCATGATTTTCCCCTAGATAAATTACATCGTCTTGTTGAATCTGACTGATAATTTCTTGAGTATTCTGAGCTGCAATTGTTTCCGCCAGAGCAACTGAGCGCCCGGGAGACTGAATCATCAAGCATCCCGTCATCAATATTCCAGTTAGCAAAATCAAGACGAAAAATTTATGGCGCATTTTTATACTGTGAAGTAATAGTAGGCGAATAATGGTATTAGTTTTATGGACGCTAAAAGTCTGGATCAAACTCTTGTCAGTACTATATATTATGTCTGTTTCTCATACTTCCTACTCTGCCTCTAACAACGCCCTACTTTCTGAGTTGTCTCTTTCATTAGATCATCAGCAACTAACTCAAATGTTGGTTCAAAATCGGAATATTTTGCTTATTCAAGACCTTGATGGGGTATGCATGGGTTTGGTTAAAGACCCGTTGACGCGGATTATGGAAACCAGGTATATTCACGCGGTTAAGAGTTTAAGCAATCACTTTTTTGTACTGACTAACGGCGAACATATTGGTCAGCGTGGGGTCAACGGCATTGTCGAGCGAACTTTAGGCGGCAAAGATTTAGCTCAAGAACAGGGTTTGTATTTGCCAGGTCTAGCAGGAGGTGGGGTGCAGTGGCAAGACTGCTATGCCAATGTCTCTCATCCTGGGGTGAGTGATGCCGAGCTGGAGTTTTTAGCCTCATTACCCCTTAAGATTGCAGATTACCTGCAAAAATTGGGTCAAATGCCTCAATATGGCTTAGAGTCAAACCAATTAGCAAAATATATTCAGGCGACGGTACTGGATAATAAAGTTTCTCCTACCGCTAATCTCAATGTTTTTCACGAAACATTTAGCGATCAGCAATACGCAGAGTTTCAGCAGCAGGTAAAAGAATTTGTAACAGGTTTACTGGAAGAGTCTCGTCAACAGGGCATAGCAGATTCCTTTTTTATCCACTATGCTCCCAATCTGGGCAGAGATGAGCAAGGAACAGAAATTATGCAGCCCGCCCGAAATCAAGATTCAGGGACAACCGACTTCCAGTTTATGTTAAGAGGTGCAATTAAAGAGGTCGGGGTCTTAGTCATCCTTAACCACCATTATTGGTTACAAACGGGAGTATATCCTTTGGGGGCAGAGTTCAATGCTCGGAAAGCTCCCCATAAGCACCAAGATTTAATCAATTTAGTCAAAGATAACTTTGACACTGATATTATGCCTACTATCGTCGGTGTCGGCGACACGGTTACCAGTAAGGCAATTGAAAAAAATGGTCAAATCGAATTTAAGCGCGGTGGCAGCGATCGCGGATTTTTGGAACTGGTTCAGGCTTTAGGTAAAGAATTCCAGACAGATAACGTGATTGTTTATGTTGATAGCAGCGGTGGAGAAGTTAAAAACCGCCAGGCGATCGAGCTGGATCATTCCGAACCACAAAACATCAGAGTCATAAAAGGACCAGGGGACTCCCGAGATACCGAAGATCCTCTGACCCTTAACTTTGTCTTCCCTGAAGGACACCAACAATATGTAGACTTTTTCTGTCAGATGGCTCAATCCCGTTCAACTCAAGATTAGACTATAGCGAGGAGCATGCTTATTAATCGCTATCAAGTACCTGACATCAATAACTAAACCAAGATTTGCCTATGCTAAAACAAAATCTACTTCATCGGCACCGCTGGTTTCTCCTTGTCCACTAACCAGCTTTTCACCATTGACCTCAATTGCAAAGTCAGTGTCGTCTAAATTGAGATTGTAGTCAGTTGCATCTCCTGTATAGCCGACGCTGGCTACCATTTTACGCCCAGCATCTGTATATTTGAAAGCCATCATCTGATTTTTGTCTTTCTCATTATCTTGAGCCCAGATAACCATGTACTGCTCGTCCTGATATTCAAAAATCTTAGGGGCACGAGTCGGCACATATCGCCCAGGATTACCGAAGCTTTTATCAAGAAAATCCTGAACTGAACTAGGCTCAACGGTAGCGTATGCCACTTCGTCCGCCGCAACAACCTCTGCATCTCCTTGATTTTCTTCAACCACTTCCTCTTTGTCTCGGTTGCGTAGATAATCTACTGCTTTTTTAGTACCGATCGCACCAACCGCTGCTACACCAGCACCAAGCAAAATATTACGTAGCTTACTCATCAATTACTCCGAAATTAACGACTACTCTCTTAGTTAAACAATTCTGGGGAGATTTATCGCTAGATTTGACTATTTTTTAAGAGTTGTCCCATTGTTGAGTATTTACAGCTAGATCAGTTGCAGAAATTTTACCGATTAAAATCAGCATTTTCATTGACTATTAGCATTACTTATGTGTAAAATAATACTTAATCATAATTAATCTTTAGTTACTTTCCTTAATCAGAATTTTCAGGTTAGTTAACTAAAAGCAATTATTTACATCATTAAATAACTATTGATTGATAGGAGACAAGAGAACCGTGGGAGATAAAGATTTTTTCCTCAGCCCTGATGATGCCATGACTATGGGCGATATTGATTATATGAGGAAGCCGAAAAGAACGAGAAGAACTTTCCCTAAAACTGCTAGTAACAAAGGTGGTTTTGCAGTGGAGAATGAAGTTTCAGCTGTTGAGGATAGATCAAACATTTATAAGGGTAGCAATACAAACCAAAATACTACTGTAAACACGGTTTTTAATCCTACTCCTAGCAGTCAGTCACAGCCAGGGATTACTGGAGGTTCAGCTGTTCCTCAATCTCAGCCTGTACAGCCAGCCACAACTGAAACTGCACCAGCCTCTCAGTCTAGCTTCCAAGCACCTCAGCCATCTAGTGAGAAGCGTCGTCCATCAGATGACAGCATGGATATGTTCCGCAACATGGCTAAGAACATGCGTGGTAGAAGATAACCCCAGTCTAGCTTGTAGCTAAATTCTGCTGAATAGCTAATAAAGTAAACTTTAAATTAGAGGTGAACTGTAACAGTTTCCCTCTTTTTTTTTGACTGATTTGGGGAAGATGTTGTCATTAATAATTTAGGATATTTAAAAACAGTAGAATAAAGCTTGCATAATTGAAACTGTTAACTAAGGAGTAAAAATTCATGACTAATACGCAAACTAGAAAAGCGGATCATCTGCGTATTTGTCTGGAAGACGACGTACAGTTTCGTAATTTAACCAACGGGTTAGAGCGGTACCGTTTCCAGCACTCCTGCTTGCCAGAACTTGACTTAGATGAGGTAGATCTTAAAACTCATTTTCTGGGTAAAATTCTCAATGCTCCGTTATTAATCTCTTCCATGACAGGGGGAACGGAAAAAGCCAAAATGATTAATTGTCGCTTGGCTGTGGCAGCACAAAAACACGGTTTAGCAATGGGTGTCGGTTCCCAAAGAATTGCGGTCGAAAATCCTGATCTGGCACATACCTTTGCCGTGCGATCGCATGCGCCCGATGCTATATTATTCGCTAATTTAGGGGCAGTCCAGCTCAACTATACCTACGGCTTAGAACAATGTTTGCGAGTAGTCGATATCTTAAAAGCTGATGCCCTGATTTTACATCTCAATCCCCTGCAAGAATGTATCCAGCCCAACGGCGACACTAAGTTCAAAGGCTTATTAGCAAAAATCAAGCAATTATGCCAGCAAATCGAGGTTCCTGTAATTGCTAAAGAAGTCGGGAATGGTATTTCCGCAAATATGGCAACTAAATTAATTGATGCTGGAGTAGACGTTATCGATGTTGCAGGTGCAGGAGGAACATCCTGGGCTAAGGTAGAAAGTGAAAGAGCCGAAAACAATTTACAGCGGAGACTAGGTAAAACTTTTGCCGACTGGGGTATTGCTACCGCAGACTGCATTGTCCAAGTAAGAAAACAATATCCCGACTTACCCTTAATCGCTTCAGGAGGTTTGCGTAATGGCATGGAAGCAGCAAAAGCGATCGCCCTAGGAGCAGATCTAGCAGGGTTGGCTTTTCCTTTCCTACAGGCAGCATCGGAGTCGGAAGCAGCTCTTGACGAACTGATTGAATTATTGATTGCCGAGATTAAAACGGTACTTTTCTGTACTGGTAATGCCAATTTATCTGAGTTAAAGCGATCGCAATGTTTAATCAAAATTAATCAATAGCTATTTAGTTTTGAACTTGGAAAATTGAATATCCTATCGTATGGACAAAATAGAAATTAGATTAATTGAGAATTTCATCAGTAACCCCAATGAATTGTTTGAAGTGATTCAGAAGGGTATTCGCTGGGATAATAGACTAAAAAGCAGAAAAACAGCTAGTTTTGGTGTTGCTTATAATTATTCGGGAATGACTTATCCTCAAACAGAAATGATGACAGAGTTGATTCCTATTTGCTTGCAAATTAAAAATGAAATTGGCTTTGCACCTAATAACTGCCTATTAAATTACTATGCTGATGGTAATTCGACTATGGGCTATCACTCTGATAATTCCGAAGACTTAAAGGAAGGTACAGGGGTTGTAATAATTTCTCTGGGCGCAGAGCGATACATTTCCTATCACAGCAAACTCGATAAGATATTGAAATATAAATATCTGCTGCAAAATGGAAGTCTTTTATATATGGATAATTTAATTCAAAAAAATTGGATGCATGCAATACCGAAACAAAGAAATATCGGAGAAAGAATAAGCCTAACATTTAGGCAAATAGTTAAATTAGGTAGCTAACCAGTATGAGTGTCAGTTTTATCTGTTCTAAAAATAGCAATGTTTAGGAGATCTGTTACATTGAAATACGAATAATTACTTTAAATCAAGTTATTTTCTAATTCCCTAGATCCCTAACTCCCCCACCCAAATCAAAATATTTGACTATTCAACTGAACTTAATATTAGAGCCTGGTGTTACCCAAGCTCTGGTTTGCTTAATAATCTAAATTGTCGGCAGCATTGTAAACATCGATCGCAGGATTACTTTTAATCTGAATCGTGTTGTGTGGCTGATTCGTTTCACCATCGGCATGATGAAAACGGTGACGTACTTTCCTCGTTTGCCGAACTCGTCTGTTTCCGCCAATATTACCCTGAACTCCAGTGGTTACGCTAACGTTGCCCTGGCAGACAGCATCACTTTGAAAGTCAACATCGTTAGTCCGTTCTGTTGGTACTCTTGAACCGCTGATATTGTATTGGACAGATATATCCGCTTGAACACATTGTGCCACTACGGGAGATAGAAAGAAATCAATACTTAATAAGCTCCAGATTGATAGTAATCCTGTTGACCATCCTGCAAGTTTCATCGTAATTTTTCCTCATTCTATTTAATTGCAGATATGACTGGAACTACTGTTATGGATAACTCGGCTTCGTGAGCGAGTAGTTTGTTGCGTCGATTGGTAGGAACTATGGCGACAGCCTGAACGATTGCTACTAAAGCTATGCCACGGAAAATTCCAGTTATGAAAAGGATTCCAGGAACGATAGGAACGACGACGAGGAACACTTACCGTATTACCTCCAGAGTTAATATAGATACTACCGTCTCGACGAGTAACGGCTTCTATATTATTGGTTTTAACTCTAACTTCATTTGCTATCACTCCCTTAGAAGAAGCGATCACAGCACTAGGTAAGATAATTCCTACCGCCATTAACCCGATTAGTTGATTAGATTTCATGGTGTTAATTTCTTGATTGCAGTAATGGCGATCGCTATCAGCCTGTTCTCAAAGCTTAACTACAGCAAAACTTATGATTCATTAATTAATTGAGTAACTTAATCAACTTACTGCGGAGGCATTGAGATAATAGCTTCATAGCGATCGCCAACGGGAGAAGGATTCGAGTTTTAATGATCTTCTTCCCAGCGAGATTTAATAACGACTACGACGCTCACGACGGTTATAGCTAGTGTTCGACTGTTGAGCATCTTGGACGCAACTATTGTATTCCCCTACTTGGTCACAGTATTGATCGCTGCGCTGGACAATTCCCGTGCTGCTTTGATCCTGATAATTATCGTAACCATAATGACCATACTTACGGCGATCACGATATACGGAATACTGCTGGTTGCTTTGATTAGAATTTTGTACCGAAATATTATCTCTGCCTGTAACTACTGATTCTTGAACTGACTCTTGGATTAGAGCATCGTCTGCTTGAGCAGGAGATACAGCCAGATTCATACTGGAAACAGCGATTACAGTGAATAAGATCTGCTTACTGTGGTTAGAAAAAACTTGCATATTCATAGTGTGAAAATAGTCTCTGTAAAATTAACCTTGTCCAGAAACTAGACGCACCTATAAAGTTAGGGTTCCATTTGCCAAAAATTTGTCGAGATTTTATCTTTCTATTTAGAATCTTTTAAAGATAGATATTGAGCATCAAAGCTAAGTTATTTATGGTTCATAATGCAATTTATTGCATAACAGATACAAAAAATTAACAGATAGAAATTAACAAAGAATTTCTGATACTATTTTCACTAGTCCTTATTACATTATCGATAATTTATCGATACCTAAAGATGGGTTTAAAAATAGTCAAAAACTTTGACACAAGCTTTACTCTCGATTCTCAAGCCCAGGATATTTTGTTTAGCCTGTTGAAGAACAAGACTTTTACCACGCAAATTAGTCAAAAGCTAAAGGAAACTGAACTAGAGTTTAGCAATTTAATCTTTCAACCAGTACCTTATAGCCAGCACACTCCCAAAGGAATGCCCCGAGAGTTTGAGCGATATCATAATTGTGATGAATATATCATTATTAATGTCCCGCCTAACTTTATGTTTCAAGCCAAAATTTTTAAACCCAGTCGCTTATGTGCGATATATCGCAAGGTTAACCACTAACGCAGATATTAATTTGGGGCTGGGAGATAGAGCATAATCATTAAATGTTGCTCTATCTCAAGTTGCTCTCAGCATTAAAGAGCGTTCGTCCATAATGCAAATTCCTCAATCAGGCTTAGTCTATGGCGACTCAGTCTATTGTTTGCTAGCTGCTTAATTGCCAAATGATAGCTGAATTTGTAAGTCAATTAATTTAATTACTGAATAGATCAGCATGTCTTCTCAAGCCCAAATGACACCCCTCGCTAATCTCGAATATCTACCATATATTACTCAATCAGGATGCTTAAATGAAGATTTAGAGAGCAAAATTGGAGTCTATGCTATTTTTAATCAAGCTCAGGAAATGCAGTATGTCGGCTATTCTCGTGATGTCTATTTAAGCCTTAAACAACACTTGGTAAGACAACCCGAAAGTTGCTACTGGATCAAAGTGCAAACTATTGATCGTCCTAGTCGCAAAATCTTAGAAGAAATTTCCTTAGCTTGGATTAAGGAAAATGGCGCTACTCCAGTTGGCAACGCTGGCGAAAAGTCTCGCTGGACTGAACCAATCGACGCCAATTTGGCTATGACAGAGTCAGAAAAGGCACAATATCAGCAGAGTGAAGAATTAAAGCAAACTAAAATACGGAAGAAAGTAGCAAGGAGAGTTGAAGCAGAAATTCTAGAACAGTTAAGCGATCGCGGAGTCAAAATGGACATTCGGTTTAATCCCAAACTGAAAGAAAAAGGTTTATTAGATCTGAAATAACTTTGTCTCCTAACATGATACGCAGTTAACTTGTGGTTTTTCTGTAGTTGAACTCATCCCTAGACCCGCACTAACATAAGAATAGTTGAGTTGTTTTGAGACTAATATAGGCGTTAAACCCACACAAATATGACTGCACTGCTAAATAACCGCTATCGTATTATTAAAACTCTGGGGAGAGGAGGCTTTGGCGAGACATATCTCACGGAAGATACTCACATGCCTTCCAGACGTAAATGTGTCTTAAAGCAGCTGAAACCGATTGTCAAACAGCCGAAGACTCCCCTGTGGATGAAGGAGCGTTTTCAACGGGAAGCAGCAATCCTCGAAGAGTTAGGCAACGGCAGTAATCAGATTCCCCAGCTTTATGCCTATTTTTCTGAGGATGACAAGTTTTATTTGGTGCAGGAATGGATCGAAGGCTTGACTCTCGATCAGCACTGGTCACAAGAGGGCAATTTACACCGTGACGAAGTTAGGAAAATTTTAGCGCAGCTGCTTCCCGTACTAGAATATGTCCACAGCCGTCGCATCATTCACCGAGACATTAAGCCCGAAAATATTATTTTGCGCCGAGGAGACAATCTCCCTTTTTTGATTGATTTTGGAGCTGTCAAAGAGGCGATCGCCACTGAGGTAAATTCTAATTCTGACAGTATTTATTCCGCTTCTATTGGCACTCCTGGATACATGTCCTCAGAGCAGGCAGCAGGTCGCCCCATCTATTCCAGCGATCTTTACAGCTTAGGGTTAACCGCAATTTTTTTGTTGACAGGCAAGTCACCTCACGAACTGGAAACAGATCCCCGCAACGGCGAGATAATTTGGCGCGAACATGCTTTTAATTTAGATGCTGAGTTAGCAACTGTACTGGAACGTGCCATCAGATTTCATCCCCGCGATCGCTTCGCTACCGCCCCAGAGATGCTGGATGCTTTAACACAGAATCTGGTAGCAGCGAAAGGAAATAATCCTACGGGAGTAACTCTAAATGTCGCTCCTCGAAGAAACTCCATTACCGAAGATTATCAGTTAAATCGAGAGAGAGATGTCCAGCAGTCAATACCGAAAAAGCGGAGAAAAAGGGGTTTATTGACTACGATTGCCCTATTTTTACTAATTACCACTGGAGTTGCCGCAGGAACCTTGGCTACGGGCTTTGCGGTTATTTCCAGCCTATTGCGATCGCCTGAAACTTCTCAACCAGCACCAGCTCAACCTCAACCAGATTTATTACCCTCTGAAGAGGAAGCAGAGGAACCTCAAACTGAAGAATCTTTAACCACAGCAATTCAAGAGCAAGCTCTTAAAGAGATATTAAGAAAAATCGCCCAAGAGGCTAAGTTAGCACAAGAAAAATCTGAAGCAGAAGTAGTAAAGCAGACTCAACCATCTCCAGAATCAAAGCCCCCGAAAACTTTAGCCAAGGTTGATGTGGAACCAGTAGGGGAAATTAATATTCCGATTTTGACCACAGGAATATCAGAAAGCCAATTGGTGAGTACCTTAGGAAAACCCAATTCCGAAAGAAGAGGATGGCAAGCTAATAGTAGAGTATTAGTCTATTATGATGTGATTCCCGATCAGGTTAATCTTCGCTATCAGTCTGATGATACAGGCAAAATTCGGCAAACAGATATTGTCCTTAATCAGTCCGTAAGTTTAGGGACAATGCAGCAAGCCTTGTCTAAAATGCTGGGAAGAGAAGCACCTGCGGATATCAAGGAAAAGCTACGGAGTGTCTACAATCGTCAAGCGAACTTCAGCTTTTTTGAAGCCAACAATTTAAAGGGAAAAGTTCAGCGTGATGCCAAGGATCGCGTCAATATTTCAGTTTGGGAGCCAGGTTTTCAATAAAAATCAAATTTTGATCTAGATATCATTCTCTAGCTAAATGTTGCTAGCATTTCGTTTGAGTATGATAGATGAAATATTATTTAAATAACTTATAAGAATGAAGGAACGGTCTGAACCAACTTCCAATATTAATCCAGAAAATATTGTAAAACATGAAAACGGGAAGGTTAACTTAGATGAACAATCCCTAGTTGCCGTTCAGTCGGAGTCAGCAGAATCATCAAAAATCACTCCGCGTCATCAAGGAGTTAGCAAACAACAACCCAAGCGCCAAATTCGCTTGTCCCAATCCCAGCTGATTGTGATCGCCCTATTGCTGATGATACTAGGCTTATGGTTTCAGCTTCCTTGGTTGGGCTTGACTAGCGCACTGTTTGCATTATTACTTTCTTTAGGAGTGGTTCTAAACTCGGTCAAAGGCTGGGTAACTAAGTTTCTGACCATCCAGGAAAGAAGAACTATCCTCGCTTTTATTGGCTTTATCAGTGCGATCGCAGGACTATTAAATTACCTAGGAGTCTATCGTAATATTGGCTCTTGGCTTAATCAGTTCAAATATGATGAATTTGGCTCTTGGGCAGACTGGATTGGGGCTTTAGGACAAATTTCGATCGCGATCCTGGCAGTATATGTCGCTTGGGCGCAGTACGTAATTTCGCGAGATTTAACAATTCAGCAAAACCGTATTACTCAGCAGCAAACCATCGATACCTATTTTCAAGGAATTTCCGACCTTACCCTAAATGACGAAGGTTTATTAGAAGATTGGCCCCAGGAAAGAGCGGTCGCCGAAGGGAGAACTGCCTCAATTCTCTCTAGCATCGATGAGAATGGTAAAGCCAAAGTCATTCGCTTTTTATCCCAATCTCGACTATTAACACCACTAAAACGAGATAATCGCCTCGGTAGACCAATGCTCGATGGTAGTGGCGGCTACACTGAAGATCGCCCTTATGGTACTAGAGTGATCGATTTGGGAGTGATGTTAGCAGGGGCATATCTGGTGGGACAAGACCTCCGCTGGACAGATCTGAGCGAAGCCAATATGGTGCGCGCTAACCTCAGTCAATGCGATTTAGTCAAAGCTAATTTAGCTCGGACTGTCTTGTATGAAGGCAATCTTGCTGGTGCAGATATCAAAGGAACCCGTCTTTTTTACGGTTCAATAGAAACTGCCACTCCTCGTAGTATTACCACTCAACCAGATTATGAGACAGGAAAATATACTGGTGTGGTGATTGAGAAAACTAATTTTTCGGGGGTTAAACGGATGAGTGAGGAACAGCGCTACTATATCTGCTCTTGGTGTGGCGATAAATCTCGTTCAACTGTACCAGGAGGCTGTGAAGGTATTCCGAATAAGTTGGGAAGATAAATTGGCGTTGCTGATTTCAGGAGGGAATCCCCTGTCAATATCAAAGAATTTAATTGAGTAAATTTGCTTTTGGTATTTATTTTCTCTTCTGTCTCCAATGTCTTTGTCGAACTTGCGGTAATTTCTGGATACGCTTGAGCCAATCTTGAATAATTTCTGGATCTGGTTGAGTTGCTTGCCAAGTTGGACGTTGCATTAATCGATTAGACCATGATTTGACTTTTGGATAAGTAGATAAATTAATATCTATAGAAGGTAGCCAAAGAATAAGCGATCCTGCAACAATTTCGGCCAGACTTATGCGATCTCCTGCAATATACAAACTATCATTGAGACGCTTTTCTAAAAAAATTAACATTGAGGCTATCTGTTGACTAGCTTGCTCGATTAGATTTTCGCTGTCAGTTTTACGAACAAGCGTGAGCATAGCTGGAATCAATTCATGCATTGTAATCATTTCTATCATTCGGACAACAGTTAATGTCTCAATGTCTGTAGGTAATAAAGCAGGAGTGGGATACTGAAATTCAAGATAATCTAAAATAGTTAAGGATTCAAAGATCACGAAATTATTATCCACTAATACGGGAACACGACCAAAAGGATTTATTGCTAAAAATTCAGCTTGCCACTGATCGCCATCCAATGCCAACTCAATTGATTGAAAAGGGAGTTGTTTCTCTAATAGCGCAATCCATACTGGACGAGAATAGAGTGAAAGCGTTTTATAATAAAATTTCAGCATGATTTTATCAGGCAACGCCAAATAGGTTATGTGTTGCTCAAAAAGCTGCAACCAACAATGCTAGTCATAGCTATGAGCTTTTTAATATTTATCGGCTACATTTAATGATGTTGTATAAAGTCAGCCACAACCTTAACAAAATCAGCAGTTGATTCATAGGGTAGTACGTTACGTCCTGGAATAAGGCAACCCTGTCCTTGGGGAAGATGAGAAGTGTATGATTCTAATCGTTCTGGGACTGTTTCTGCTTTGCCTTCTCGACTAATGCTCGAACTTTCCTCGCCAAAGACAACCAGTGTCGGTTGCGTAATCTGGGCAATCTCTGAAGCGTAATCTTCGCGCCAAAATCCTGCTAAAAAAGAGAATACTGCATAGCGGCTTTGAAGATCTGTAGCACCCTCGGTTAACTCATTTAACCAGTTGGCATCTACTTGTTCAGCATCGGCGAATAACTGACGGATGGAAAAGGACTCAATAAACTGGCGACGACGAGCATAACGATAAAACAGATTACCTAAACCGAGAGGAGAATCAAAGAGTAGATTCCAGAGCAATTTTTGCTGTTTAGGCTGAGCCGTGTCCGTGATTGTCCGCCAGGCGGGAGGAGCAGATAAAATCAATCCTTCGATCCACTGAGAATCTAACAAGTGAGTCAACTTAATCGCAATCGGGAAGGATGCCCCCTGGGCTACTAACACAACAGGCTGTTTAATTACCTGCTCAATCAGATATTTCAATTGTGATGCCCAATCAAGCGGATAATAAGCTACGGAGGGCATATCGGACTCACCACATCCTAGTAAATCGGGATTATAGATTATTGAATTAGGGTTTTGGGATGTCCATTCTTGAATGAACCGTTGCCAAAATAATCGGGACAACCCAACTCCTATCGGATGAATTAACATCAGTGGAGCAACTGTAGGTGATATTTTTAGGTCACCGTAAACAGTATAGGCACAGCGGAAATTTTGCCAGGAATAAAATTGAGCAGAATTATTCATAACCCTCTGGTGTCAGATTCCGAAATTAAAGAGTTGTAAAGATAAAATTTATCTATCAGTTAGAGCAAAATGAAATTGATTGATCACAGCGAACAAGTGATGACAACATAGTAATAAAGACTAGTAATCAACAAAGGTTAGAAAATTTGCGCTCAACCTCTCTAACCAAAATAATCTGGCTCATTTCCAGGTTTCCACTTAATATTGCAGCCAATACTAGGTTTCTGTTCAAAGTCTATTGTTCGATTTTGTAACACCGCATCTATTGCCTGGCGCAGATCTATCCCAGTTACGGGAACACCATTACTGGGACGACTATCATCTAATTGACCACGATAAGCAAGTTTGCTTGAACCATCAAACAGAAAGAAATCAGGAGTACAGGCAGCAGTATATGATTTACTCACTTCCTGGCTTTCGTCATAGCAGACAGGAAAATTAAAGCTTAATTTCTCTGCCATTTGCTTGAGCATTTCAGGAGAGTCTTGAGGATAATTTGCCACGTCATTGGCACTAATTGCCACTATACCCAAAGGCTGATCTTGATAGTCTTGAGAAATTCTGGCTAGTTCATCCTGAAGGTGTTTTACAAAGGGACAATGCTGACAAATAAACATGATTAATAATGCTTTACTGTCGGCAAAAGTTTGAAGAGAAATTGTCTTATTAGACACGACATCAGGTAGCTGAAATTCAGGTGCAGCAGTACCTAAAGGCAGCATAGTAGAAGCAGTTTTTACCATAACTCAAATATTCTCCTGTACAGTCTCTTTCAGATTCATCTTAGAGCAAAGTAAGGCAATAATTTAGAGAGTTCTAGCAAGAATCATCATTGGCTAGCGTAAACCCACAATAGTTTTTAGCAATTTTACTAAACAATAGTTCGGACAAAATTAAGCGGCAATAGCTCCGTAGTCATAAAGACTTGAGTAGTTAGGATGTGATTTAATCAAAGTTGGCTCAAGATCTAACTTACTA
>JBCDEP010000043.1:0-39936 GCA_039179675.1 Cyanobacteria bacterium P01_G01_bin.67 | reverse complement strand
GTAACTGGTGTAACTGGCAAGGAATCAAGATTACTAGCAGGTGCAAGATTAGCTGGAGTTTGAGGGCTAGTAGCGAGGCTTAATTCATCAGTATTGAGATCAGACCAAACTTGAGCAATGATTTGTTGTTGCTGATCATCCAGTTGTTTGACTAAGAGCGGATCGATATTACCAGATGTCTCTGGACTCGGTGTATTCTGGGGACTGGTAGCCAGACTTAACTCTTCAATCTCAAGCTCAGACCAGACTTGAGCAATGATTTGTTGTTGCTGATCATCTAATTGAGTAACTGTAACTGGTGTAACTGGCAAGGAATCAAGATTACTAGCAGGTGCAAGATTAGCTGGAGTTTGAGGGCTAGTAGCGAGGCTTAATTCATCAGTATTGAGATCAGACCAAACTTGAGCAATAAGCTGCTTCTGTTCTATTAATAGAGCCTTAGTAGTTAATGACTGTGAATTAATATCTTTGGCGATCGCTAAATCATCAGTTAATTTTGGCACGTTTGCTGCCTGAACAGCGATCGCCGAACGGAAAACTATGCTAGAAACGGCAGCCATCAAAGTAACTAGCTGTAGTGATAAGTTGTTTTTTTGGCTGGATCTAGGTTTCATAAGCTAGTCAATGAGCAACATATCTGTCTGCAATACTGAATATTTATTGATTAGGATCGGATGTTTCTGCGGCTTCGCTGGGAGCTTGAGCCTGGGAATCCTCCTCTTGTCCTGTCGCTGTCGGAGTTACACCAAAGTTCATGCGTACTAATCCTCCTGGTTCGAGGTTGATTAAGCGTGACTTGCTATTTCTCTCGATAAAGCGTAAATTAGGCGCTAGCTTGTATTCAGGAATACTTGTCAAATCAAGAATGCCAGTGTGATAACCAGGTAAGACATTACTGACAGAAAATAAACCATCAGCGTCGGTAATAATGCGATTGCCATTTTCGAGGTAAATTACGGCGTTGGGGATTCCTGGTTCTCCTGTTTGTTGTTCCCCATCAAAGTTATGATCGACAAATACACGACCAATAATGGTGCCTGCATCACGAATGATTCCTGATTCCAATTGCAGACTATAGATTGCTGGTCCATCTTTAACCGTCTGATTGTTATCCGTACGTTGAGCATTAACGATCGCCGAATTATCGGCATCACCCCGCAGAGCATCGGGAGAAATCTCCGCTGCATAGACCAGAGTTAGGGTTTGTCCCTGTTCGAGAGTGGTATTAGAAGTAAAGTTAACTACCCGCTCGCTACTAGAATTAATATCAATCTCAACTAAAGCTGAATTGGCTTCTCCTAAAACAGTTTCGTCATGTAAGGCAAAACCAGGGGGAAGAGTATCAGTAATCTGAAAGTTAGTTAAGGGGGTTGATGCCAAGTTTTGCACCGATAGACGATAGAGAACAATGTCTCCAGGCTCAGCGGCAGCGCGATCTCCTGTCTTGGTTAAAGATATTTCTTCGGCATCGCAGATATCAGTTGCCAGATCCAGAACTGCTAGATTTAAGCCAATCCTTTCCGCATCTTCAACTAAAATGATTTGTCCCATAATAGTGGTGTCGCCGTTCTCTGCGGAAATCGGTTTACCATCAAGGGAGGTGGCAGTGTATTCCACAATGCGTTCTTGGCGATCGCCAATGGTCAGTTTGACCTGTCTTTGGTCATAAATTGAATTAGCTCCAGGGTCAACCACCAAGATATAGCTTCTGCCTTTATCTAACTGACCTTTTTCTTCATCAAAAAGAAAACTATATTGACCCTCATCACTGTTAGTCAAAAAGAACGGGTTACTGTTTTCAGTATTAGGTTCGATGCCTTCGGGAATCTCATTATCAGGGTCATTAGGTAATTCAGTAGTAGTTAAAGGGGTCAGTCCCGCAGGTTCGCTAGCCGTGGGGTCACTGCCGTTAACGTCGTACAATGCCACAGAAAAACCCAGATAGTCGGCTAAAATTTCTCCTGAACAACCACTAATCTGTCCTCTGGGGTCAATAAGTCCGTCATCATCCTCATCAGGGATAATCGCAGGCACCAAATTAGTTTCTTGAATCAGATTGCGATCGCCACAGTTGGTTTGCAGATCGATGCCCAGGTTACTGATGCTATTTGCTGCTAATGTTCCTACTTCAACCTGGATTGATAAATTTAGGGTTTGTTCGCCAGGAATCGTCACTGTTTGTGCTGTATCAGTCAGGGTTTGACTCTCCGACCCTGGAAAACCATAGGTAACTCTGGTAACTTTACCTGCACCAACCAAACCTGTTTCAGTGATGGTCTGAATATTGGGGAGTTCAATCCTAGCTGGGCGATCGCTCTGATTATCCAGACGAAAGCGAAAACTGAGGATGCTGCCTGACTTAACTTGGGTTTGATTACCCTGACGAATTTGCTCTAGTTCTGAGACTAAATTTTCCTGAAGAGAAGTTATGTTTGCTTGAGCTTCTGGTCTGGTAAAGTCTGCGGCTATAGTTGCGATAACACTCTGAATTTGAGCGATAAAGCTACCTTCTGCTTGAGGCGTAATTTCTGTTTGAGTAGCAGTAGCAATTTCTGTGGTTGATAGCCCTAAAGTTTTGAGACTAGTACTTGTCAATCCTGCCAAAGCAGTTAATAATTGGGATTCAGAAATTTGGGTAATAAGTTCTGCTTTTTCTGAACCTAGTTTCTCGATTAAAGACTGTTTGATAGTTGCAATGACCGTGGCAGAAGAAGTCTCTGAGGGCAATTCAGCCCAGGTAGCGAGGGTATCAAGGGTAGCTTTGTTGGCTTCCTCAGAACTCAAACCCAGTTGTTGATAGAATCCTAATAAGCCGCTAGCAACAATACCCAAAGCATTGACGATCTCTCCCGCTTCATTAGCAATGCCTAAGTTAGTAATTTCGATGTTTGAGTCACCGTTGGAACTGGTTCTGATTTGGTTAGATAGAGATGTTTGATTTGATTGATTGTAATCGGCGATCGCATTATTAATTTGGTTTTGATTTCCTGCGGTTAGACTACAGCTCAAGACAGTTTGAGCAACTACCTGCTTGTGTCTAACAGGAGTCAAAGTGGTAAGCAACATTGTGCTGATTAAAATAGTTTGAAATTGAGATAGATGCTTGGTGATACTTGCAAACCACCAACAAGGCATAGTTATTTTTTTATGGGAAACCATTATAAATTTAGGTGTCCGTCACAATGCGGTTGGTCTGTGATTGGGTTCAAAGCAGAATTTCAGAGATGAAGTGCAGCTTAGTTTTCGGTACGAGGTAGATGTGATACCAATTCAATTGAAGTTTGCAACAGATAATTTTTGTTAGGGGCGAACAGTCGTTTGCCTCTACGAGATGTGTCGCATTCAATTTTCTATTTGATATGGATAGTAGTGTGACACGCTTAAAACTGTGGGTTGATATTTTTAAGGCGATTGATTATTCCCCCAAGTTTGGGGGCTAGGGGGCTGAAATCAATTTGCTTTTCCCCACGAATTGAAGTTGTCGTGCTAGTAGGGTGGGCGATGCCCACCACCACCACTAAGCATTTACCAAAGCTATGGCAGATTATTGAACCTGAACTTCATACATTGCTTTTGCACCCAATTCTGGAGTAACGGTAGGAAACGTCCAGCGAATATGGGTATATACATCTGCTGGAGCAGGACTTTCAACCACAGTGCCATCTTCTTGGGTAATCTTGATTGTTGGTTCCGCAACAAAAGTTTCACCCTGGTCAATGCTGTAGCTAATTTCCGCTTCGCTTTCGCTAGTTGCAGAATCTAGTTTATAGGTCATTTGAGCTGGGATGGGCTGAGTCACCGCTAAGTTTTGGGCGGGTTCTGTTCCCTTGTTTTCCCCTTCGATGGTATAACGCAATATATCCCCAGGAGCTACTGCCGTATTATCCTCTAGCTGCTGCCAAGTAACCTGTTCTCCTTCCACCGTTACCGTGGTTTTCTTTCTAGCTACTGCTAGATTGAGCATAATTTCAGGACGTTCGTCCGCTTGGGTAATTAGCTGAATAGGATTAGGGATTTGGGCGACTGCTGGTAAATTATTCAACAAAGGGAATAACAATACTAGCCCTAAAGTACCAATACTTAATCTTTGGTGTAGACGTTTCATAATAGTTATAAACCTATCTGAATTGCTATATTGATCGATGAAACACTTCTTCTGGGCTATAGACAGAGTTGTTCTGTGATAGATCTCTGCTATAGACCCAGTTTTCTAGTTAGCAATTATGGCGTTAGATCTTCGATATCGGCGGGAGAAGTGATTTTACGTTGGAAAGTAAACACTCCAGAATCCCCAGGGCTGAGACGAGTAATACCGCTTACTTCATACTTGACAATATCGTCAGTAACATCAAAGTTAGTTAACTCAGAAGAGAATGCTCCTGGGTTAGTACTGCCCACATCATTAATATCAAAGTAGGTGATAACACTGCCTGTAGTAGTGTCATTCGCACCACTTTGAGGATGAAGAGTGTCGATAAAGGTATCACTATCATTATCTTCAGCCCAGTTATTATCTCCAGCAATACCATCCTCAGTAATCACTACGTCATCAGCCTGAAGTAAGCCATTCCCTGTACCGCTGCCACCATCATCAGAGATATTGGTATAGGTAATTTGATACTCCAAGAGATCTCCAGGAGCAGCCTCTTTATCTCCATCAGGGTCATTGAAGCCCATACCTGCAACTTCAGCAAATGTTCCTGAACCATCATCTCTAAGTACCCGTGCTTTTTTGAGGAGTTGGAGATAGCCAGTATAAACCTGGTTTACAGTTATGTTGTAGGTATCGTCGACGTCCAAGGCATCATCAGTGGTTCCATCATCAATATATGCCGCAATGACCGCAGGATAAGCACCAACTAAATCGTTAGCAGGGTCTCCTCCCTCAAAGCTGGTTGATAACTCGGTTCCCGCAGGTAGATTGATCCGAACTTCATAGTTCACTTCGGAGAGAAGAGGAATATTGGGAATTACAACTTCTCCGTTAGGACCAGTTCCAGTTCCAGGACCATTGGTTACGTTATCAATTGTATATATATCTGCCGCACCTGGGTCGTAGGTGTAAGTTACATCTTGTACAGGATTGACACCATCGTCATAAATAATCCTAACTGAAGTACCTACAGGTAAGTCTGCTTCATCTCCATTCAGATTAAAATTACTTCGGTCAGGACTAATGGGTTGGAGAACAATATTGTTAATTCCAGCAGTGCTAGGATTACTTACAGTATTAGTAAAGTCAACACGGGCAGGATCATAGGTGGTATCAGCCGCACCATCAACGCCGCTAGTAGTTTGAGCCGTAGAAGCAGGGATGTCTGCCGATAAGTTTTGGAAGTCATGATTGTCATCAGCAGGAGCTGCACCGAAGATGTCGCCAACCGCATCGGCGTTACCATCAGGACCATTGAAGAGGTCGGATACCACTGCCTCAGGAGTAACAACAACTTTGTTGACCTCACCCGCTGCGCTGCCAGTTTCCGTGTTGTTATTATTCTCATCGACGTTATCTTCACCTGTACCAGGATCAGCAAAACCAAAGAGATCTTCATTACCACTACCTCTATCAACAGTAGTAATAGCAGTCTCGTCGGGACCAAAGGTACCGTCATCATTCAAGTTTGTGGGGTTTTGGTCACCAGATTCATCATAGGTAATTAGACCACTAGTTCCCCCAGCACCATCATCGGTAGAACCAAAGACCTGACCCATGTTGTAGATTGCAGTAGCAGTATTACCTACAATACCAGTGGTAATGGCATCGAAGCCAAACCCAGTAGTAGTACTACCCACGGCTAAAGAACCGCTAGCCGCAGTCCTGGCATCGTAGACCCAACCTACCCGAGTAATGTTATTTGCATCTGCTTGAGTGGCCGGAGCAGTGGTTGTCCATTCTGCATTATCAGCAGGAACAGTTAAGGCAGATTCAGTATAAACAGGTGTCCAAGCTCCTCCAGCAGGTGCGACTACACTACCAACTTCCAGGTTAGTATCTTCTGGGATCGCATCAGAGATCAGAATTAGGTTACTGGTGTCGGCGACTCCATTGAAAACCGCAGGGGTATTAGGATCAGTTGTCCCTGAACTATAATCACGACCTGCTAATGCCTCGGCGTTAAAGAGGAAACCAGGGTATGCACTTACGGTAGGATCGGTGTTGCTGGCAACATCAAGTTCTAAGTTGTAGGTAATGATGTTATCAGACAAGGGATCCGCATCATCGCTGAGGTCGAGGAAAGTACCAGGATCTACGCCAGCATTGGTTTTTTCCAACCTTGGTAATGCCAAAGATTGAGAACCAATGGTACGTACTTCAGTCGCACTAGCTTCTCGTTGTCCGTTTACTGGATCGCCCGCTACAGTCGCACCAGGGGCAGTCTCAGTACGAATGTCTGTAGCCTGAACATCACCCGTAGCACCAAGATCAGGTTGGTTTTGGGTGCCAGGATAATCAGTGCTGTTAACGTCAGGGGTGTTAGTACCTGTATCACCAAGCTGTACTGAGATATCGTCTCCAGCTACGGCAGTATTACTAACGGTAGCGTTGACGCGAACAATAATCGAGGTGTTTTCAGCTACATTAGGCACAATTCCATTAGTCAAAGTATTACGACCAACGAAAGTAGCACCACCATCAGTACTGATCTCAACAGAATTAACCGTTAGATTGTTGACGGCAATGTTTCCAGTTTCAGGAATAAAAATGTTAGTAGCATCGTTACCTGTGTTAGTGACTTCAAAGTCAAAACTAACGGAGTCTCCAGGCAAGATCGATGTGTTGGTAGCAGAAGAGGTATTGTCATTAAAATCAATCGGTACGTTGGTAATACCCGCAATTTTACCGACGGTGACAGTAACTTCGTTGGAAGTAACTTCATAAGAATTATTGTCTTGGTCATCATAGGTTGCAGTAGCACTGTTGATCAGTGATGTTCCTGCACTGGTACCAATGGATAAAACAGGAAGAGCAAAATGAAACAAGCTCGCCGTTGCCAATGCAGCACCAATGAGCGGGGAGTAATACTTCTTGAAGTTAGAGCTATGTTGATTCATAAGATATTTAATCTATTGTCGTTGAGCAAATTTGATTAGCAAAAGACATAAAGTAGAGCAAGCTGACGCGCACCTAGATAGAATTACAGAGTCAATTCCAGCGCCAAAATATTTTTTGACAACATGTATTTTTAGCTCCAAAGCTTTGGTTACAGAGCCAGTTATTAGATACTAATATCGAGCATGATTTTGCTGTCAACTATTATTCTTGATTGACAAGATAGTCATTAGTAATCAGAGAAATTACTATTATTTGGATTAATAAATGCAAAAATAAGTGATTACAACTAGTGCAAAAGCAGCACGAATTAAGTAAATATAAGTAACCGCTGTATTAGCTTGACGAAATAACTATTATCCATAAGGTCTAGTAGTACAACCTAAGTTAGGCTAAATTAGTTTTTCTAATTAATGTGAGAGCTAAAAATATAAATTTGTCTTGGTGATTAATGTTTGAGTTTTTGGTCGATAATTAACAACTCATAATTACTACATATTTGATTTAACTAAGAATATTAAAACTTTAAAAAGCAAGAATTGTCATTAGTACAAACACTTAAAAAAGTTAATGTAAGCTAGATTACATCATTACTCCTAAGCCATTTTGCTGTAAATTTTATTGAAAGATAGTTTTATTTGATAAGATGAGATTCTGCATATAAAAATTGCTTTTTTTGTGTATAATAAACTCTGAACAATTTGTTATATTTATCAGGATTTATACTAAAAATTATCCCTAAGGTAATGATTTTCTTTGTTACTTTTTGAATTGCTTTTAAATCTTTGATTATTATTAGTAACTTGGTCGAGGCTGGAATTGCCTTGAGGTTAGTTTGAGTGTAATAACAGAATAAATAATAAGCTTAACTGGAGATATTAATATAAGATTTGATTCCGTTAAGCCATAAATTAATTAGCATTGGTGACAAGTTACCCTAAAGGAACATGCGGGCATAGCCCTTTATTTAGGGCATAAGGCTGTAGGTTTAATCTTTTCTTTTGTCTATATATAGTGTTGTATCAATTTAATAACGCTATATATAAATCAGGACTTACTTAAAAGCGATCGCGTTTAAAAAGAAGATCGACTTTGAAATACTTCAAAAGCTAAAAGCTAACAGCTAAAAACAGATTGACAGACAATACACGACCTGAACTTGTCACGATTGCCTATTCCCTATTCCCTAGCAACATCATTTAATTTTCCCAACTCCAACCAAAGAGTGTTCGACAATACTGAATCAGAATTGAATTGAGTTAGAATGTAAGGTGGTAAAGAAGTATCTGAAAATTTCTAAGTTTTCAATTGAGGTATACAGGCTAATGACTACTTTAAAGTTGACTAAGCAAGACATTGTGGGTCTGACACAGGAAGAAGTTGCTGCTATTGCTGGTCGTTTAGAACAGGACGAGTATGATACTCCTTTTGCAGCCTTAGAAGATTGGCATTTACTAAGAGCGATCGCTTTTCAGCGAGAGGAGTTAGCCGAGCCATATTTCCATCTCTTAGATATTGAAGCTTACGACGAAGCTTAAATCAGTCAACAGTGAACAGTTAACAGTCAACAATATAAATTTATTAGTGTTTGTTGGTTGAGGATTTGGGGATTAATTTGGCTTTCAGTTTAAATTGCTGCATCCTTACAGCAGGCTAGGTAAGGACAGTAGGCGCATTTTTCCATCGTGGGAGTAGCAGTATAGTTACCCTGCGATATTTTGCGTGACAAGCTGCGGGCTTCTGGGGTAATTTCGGCTAACTGTTGCGCTGTAAAATGATGAACATGATCGTGACGAAGATAAACAATATACGCTTGGGATTGATTCAGGGCTGTGGCATAGACCCACAATTGAAACCGATGGTCTGCGGGATGCATCGTGCGATCGCTTTTGTAGTCTAGTACCCAATCGTTACCAACCAAATCAATGACGCCATTAAAAGTTATCTCCTCTAGTTGAAAGCTGATTTGCTGCTCTTTCGCTACGGCAGTTTGTCGCAGATGTTGATACGTAGGCAGTTTAAAGAATCTATGTGCCAGGGCGATCGCTTCGTTGAATACTGATGGTGACCAATCTCCTTCGGCAAAGGGTCTTAAATCTTGCGGCTGCGTAATATTATGTTCCAAAGCTTGATGGACTAAAGTTCCGATTTCCATACCATAAGCCCAGCCTTCTCCTAAACCTGGGTGTCCATCAACATAATGTAGCTTAAATCGCTGGGGACATCGAGCGTAGTCAGTTAATGCCGTAACTGGCAGTTGGGATATTCCCGAACCAACAGAATCGAGCAACAGTGGCGGTAAATTTTCGGGTAGAGCAGGAGTTTGGGGTACAGGGGGTAAAGCTTTTGTCTCGGTATAGGGAATAGTAAAAGTCGGTACCTTGGCAGCAGATAAGCCCCGCTGGAGGCGGTTTAACTCACCTTTATAGGGTTCAGCGGCACTCAAGATGAGGTAATCCCTAGCTCTAGTTAATGCTACATATAAAACTCTGACGGCTTCTTGTCGTTCTCGATCTTCCTGTAAATATTCCAACCAGCTATACAACACAGGCTTTTGGGCGACCCCTGTGGTGCTGCTACTTTTCACTGCTACGCCCCATTGAGCATCAAATAAGATTGGCGGATAAGATTTGGGTCGTTCTTTACTCAGATCCGCCACAATTACTAAGCCCCACTCTAAACCTTTGGCGGCATAAATTGTCATCAAGGAGACAGCATTGCCCACTGACATTACGGGTCTTGGAACAGCCACTTCTTGGTCATATAAACCCTTAAGGCGACGTACTACCCCAAATAGATCGTAGGTTCCCTGTTCAAGGTCTTTAACTAGCTGCTGACAACCCTGCCAATCAGCTAATCTCCTGGCTGCCCCTGCTAGGTTAGCAATTACCGCTGTATATCCCGTCAAACGATCTGCTAACTGCAATATACGAGAGGGCATTTCTGATTGACTAGCCTGTAACAGCTGCTGTAATCCTTTAATTGGACGTGACAATTCTGCTACTTGAGATTTTTGTAGCTCATTCCACCAATGATTCTCTTCCTGATTTTGTGCTTGCTGTGGGAATGATGACCTTACTTGAAATAAAAGGAGGTCGCTCACAGCAAACCAAGGACTTCGCAACACCGCAACTAAAGCAATATCATCTCTGGGATTTGCCAGAAACCGTAATAATGCCGTCACATCTTTAGCTTCCCTGGTCGCCAGTAAATTACCTCCCCCAGCAGGAGCAACGGGAAGACCAATGGCAGCTAGGGCTTCACCGTATACTTCCAGCGGTTGCCAAGTGCGAGTCAGGATTGCAATGTCTTTTGGTTCAAGGGGACGTGTTTGTCTAGTTTGCTTGTCAAATACAGGAATTTTGTCCTCAAGCATCTGCTTGATTTTTTCAGCGAGGCTAAATGCCTCAACTCGCTGACGTTGAGCTTTATTTGGTTTTGGAGGTTTTTCTGCTCCTTCTTTTGGTAAGGGATCGCCAATGGTTAATACTTGCAAATAATTAAAGCTATTACCTGGCTCAGTTAGGATGGGAGTTTCCTGACGAAAGGCGTTTAAATCTTGATGATTTTTGGCTAGTAAAGGTGCAAAGATCTGATTAAAACTATGAATTAGAGTTTGATGGGTGCGAAAGCTAGTGCTGAGAACAACTTCCTTACCGTTATGGCGAAGTATGCGATCGCGGAATTGTTGAAAGATGCGAATGTCTGCCCGTCGAAAACCATAGATTGATTGTTTGATATCGCCGACGATGGTTAATTCTGCCTTACTAGTGAGAGTGTTGAGCAACTCTCCCTGAGTCGGGTTAGTGTCTTGAAATTCATCCACTAGAAAGACTTGCCAACGCTGTTGATAATAGTCTTGTACCTGAATTTTTTTTAGTGCTTGCAGAGCATATAATTCGAGATCGCTAAATGTTAATCCCTTTCTTTGTAGCTTGAGGCGACTAAGGTAATCCGTTACTTCCTGATAGGCTTTGGTTATGGCGGGCAACATCAATTTTAACTGTTCATCAGCATCCCCTAACGCTAGATCTAGTAATCCTTGGCTGGTAACTCTTTTAACCGACTCTCGTAAAGTTTTTAAAGCATCCTTGACAGCTTTCATATCCTGCCAATTCTTCTTGCTGCCCACTCTCAAGTTAACCTGTAGGATAGTTGCGATCGCGCGATCAATATTTTGAGCCTGTTCTAAATCTGACATCGACTCTAATACAGAGTTACGAATTGCTTCTAATTTATCGCCTTCCTTTCCTTGGTGCTGTTGCAAGATTTCCCGACTGGGATACCAAGCAGCATCAGTAACTATAGTGCTGACCGCTTGACTACGAGCCTCGATAATTAACTGTGACCAGTCTTGGATGCCTTGAGCTAAAGCTTGATTCGCTGTGTAAGGGTCGTCTAATAAGCGTTCTAAAATACGCTGCAATAAAGAATAGGGAACTACCTGAAAAATGTCTGGTGATAGTTGCGTCAATGCCTGTTGCCAGACCTCTCTCAACCAGACCTTTCCTGTCAAATCATCCAACACTTGAAAGTCTGCTGGAATATTAATTACCTGAAAGTGTTCCTGACAGACTCGTGCCGCAAGAGCATGAATTGTACTAATTTGGGCTGCTTCTAATTCTGCAATCAAATCTAAACGTTCGGGTAACTCTTGAAGGACGAGGGTGCGAATGCGCGATCGCAATTCTGTAGCAGCCTTCTCGGTAAAAGTAACTGCAACTATTTCTAAAGGCGAGAAATTTCGCTGACGTAGATAGTAAAGATATCTCTCCGCTAACATATGAGTCTTCCCTGTACCTGCCCCCGCTGTAATCACCACGCTACAGGGTGCGTAAGCTGCCGCTTGTTGTTCGGGAGTGAGACTAGACATTGAGTGCCCAAGATTAATTTGCTGCGTCTATATTAGCTGGTCATAATTAAAACGTTTCCTTTCTAGTTAACATGTTAGAGACTGACATAAAGAAACGAAAGAAAACCTTAAGACTGCTGGAGCGCAATATTAAGAAATCATGGCATTGCTCTACATTAATTTATACTTATACACATATATAAACCGTTAGCCATCTATTTATAAAACGGCCGACATATAAACCAATACACTGTGTTTAAGTTCCTGGAGTTTAGGCACAGTGTATCTAATTACAGGAAAAACGTTTTAATCTTATGTCTTCTACTCTCAGATCCCAAGCTTCCGAACCGCATCTTTGCCGCTACGTCAATCGAACAGGAAAGATTCAAATTGCTGAGATTGAAGATGTTTCTGGATGGAACTCAGAAGTAGTTCTTTTTCCTCATGAGACATTTTTGTTTGAAGCTCCAGTAACGGCAGATTTAGCTATCTACATAGAAATTGATGGCAAGACAACATTACTAGAGAAGATTTCTTGCTCTAGTTTACAAACTGAAAGTTTATCTGCTAGTCAAATGCTTGAGATAGTTCATTAGTACTAAACAAATCTTAAGAGTATGAAAGATATGGATATTCCTATGTTTGTCCTGATGACTACTTCTTGTCTCGGGTTTCTCACTTTTGCCTACTGGTGTAGTGGCTTATCTCCCCTCTTTCCCTAAGGAGTAGTATATAGTTGCTCTAATTAACTTCTGTATCTCATAAGCTATCTTTTTTCTGGAACAGACAAAAGGTTTTACCCGCATGTACTGGAAACAGGGAACAGAGAAAACTTTTATTCTTTATTCATGTAAGAGATCTAAAAGCTAAAAGCTAAAAGCTAAGAGCTAACTTTTAATAAAAGCCTCAAAGACTGAGCCAAAATCCTTAATACTGTAGGTAGCATGAAAATGAGTTAGCCATTCAAAAGCATACTCATTAATTGTCTTAAACTCCTGTTCGATGGTTTGAGAACTAGAGGAACGATTAACCGATTTAGCCGCAATTTCCAGGCTGCTTTGAGCATATTTCAAATACTCGGCATTAGACTCTTGCAGTGAACTGATTTTAATTAGAGTTTTGTATAGGTATTTTAATTCAGCTAAATGTTTTTTATGCACATCAATCGAATAAGGATGTGAGCCAATAACAAATTTAATTTCGATATCGAGATCGATAGTTCCTGCTGTTTCTAGAATTACGTTCTGAATCTGATGATTACTATATTCTAAACGCTTCAAGATTCTTTTTTTACTAACAGCAGAAGTGCCATCCACATGAATTAAGGCTTTGTTGGTAAAGCAATACTCATCAGCTTTAGACTTAATTAAAAAGAAGATTTTCTCTTTCTCTTCCTGCAAAATAAAGTCGTCTGATTCTACTTTGTCGTAGTCTTCCGGTCTAACAATTATACCAATGTCGCTTAAACCAAGGGCATCTGCGGCAATTCTTTTAAACATCTGATAATTTTCGGGATAGCAAAAATAGAAGGTATAGCGTTACGTTCTTAGTTTAGGACGATAAGATATTGTCTTTTAGGGAACAGGGAACAGCGCGAAGTTGCGTTGCGGGGGTTCCCCCCGTTGAGCAAACTTCGTAAGAAGGGAACAGGGAACAGGGAAAGTTACAATGCTTGTTCGTAGTGCTATACAGTCTAACTGATTCTTAAAGATGCTTTCGCCAAGAACCAAGATTTTGCTTCTCAAACATGATGCTGTCTTGTCCTAAGTTCTCCAAGAGCGATCGCCAATTAATCATTTGACTATTTTAGCTAGTAAGTTTTACAGCCCGTCTTTGGACAAAGAGGCTAGTTTTTCGGTAGGATACCAAGTCATATATATTTTTGCTAGTTTGTAAAAACTAAGAGTTATTAATCCTTTTAAAACAATGTTTTTAGAATTTAATCAAAAGGCGATCGCGATCGCGACAGTCATGAGCCTCAGCTGTGGCGTGGTTAAAGCTCAATCGGATCTTGAGGAAATTGCCATTAACTTTGAGGCGTTCGTGGGCGAGAATGAATTTGCCTGTGGATTAAGCTATGAAGAGATTGGCATTGAATCATCGACCATTACCCCTACCGATTTTCGGTTTTATGTATCTGATGTCAAATTAATTGACGAAGATGGTAATGCCGTTCCATTAGAATTAGAACAAGATGGGAAGTGGCAGCATCAAAACGTGGCACTGCTGGACTTTGAAGATGGCACCGCTGCTTGTGATAATGGCACCTCAGAAACCAGAACTCAGGTTGTCGGAACAGTACCTGAAGGAAATTATGAAAGTCTAGAATTTACTCTGGGAGTACCGAAAGAACTAAACCATGATGATGCAGCGATCGCTCCTTCTCCTTTGAATCTAACTTCGATGTGGTGGAATTGGCAAGGTGGTTATAAGTTTTTACGGGTAGATCTAGAAACCGAATCGGCGATCGCTAATGTTTCTAACATTACCCATAGCCAGACTTCTCACAGTCAACCTGGGGAAAGTACTGTGCAAGTCAACCAGCAGACTGTTACCAGTCACGGTAATCAGTCAACAACTCAAACCAGTCATCAAACCAGTATTTTTCAGAATGGTCATGGTACTCATCAGCAAACCAGCAGTACCCAAACGATGCAGCATGGAGATAAGGGAGAACATGGCAACCACCAAGGACATCAAAATGCTAGCAGCAATGCTTATTCAATTCATTTGGGTAGTACGGGATGTGCTGACTCAGCTCAAAGCAGTTTGTTTGCCTGCACTAATCCAAATCGCGTCACCGTTACTTTAGAAGACTTTGATGCGGATAAAAATGTCGTCATTGCTGATTTAGCTGAATTATTAGCCCAAAGCGATCTCACTACCAATCAAGCCAATACTCCTAACGGCTGTATGTCTTCTCCTGAAGATGGCGATTGTATGCCGATTTTGCAGAACTTGAGCTTGTCTACAAGTACTGATAGCGAACAAAACTTTTTCTTTGCGGAATAGATTAGAACTCTATAGGCTCAAAGTTGGGCAATTTTAATAATTTAGTTCAGTGGTTAGTTATTAGCTGTCTGACTTGATTGCTTAATTCCCTAATTCCTGATGTCAAAATATTCAACTGTTCAATCAAACTTTAAGATAATGGGCGATAACTTCGTTGGGCTTCGCCAACGCATTGTCAATTTATTAATTGCTTTTGTCTTATCTATTTGCCTCTCAATTGGCTTGAGTAAAGTAATGGCAATGGACGGGCATTTAGCCATAGCACCAGAATATAACTGGAATTTGCCAGAGTGGACGCCAAAACCTGTTGTCCCTGAGGATAATCCGATTACTGCGGAGAAAGTTGAGTTAGGCAGACATTTGTTTTATGAACCACGGTTATCAATTACTGGGGAATATTCCTGTGCTTCTTGTCATAAACAGTCTCTCGCCTTCACTGATGGCAAGAAGGTAGCAATTGGTTCAACGAATGAATTGCATTCTCGTAATTCAATGGGTTTAGCCAATGTTGGATATAGCACTGTGCTTACCTGGGCAAATCCCTTGATGACGAGTCTAGAAAATCAGGCACTGATTCCGATTTTTGGCGAACACCCGATCGAAATGGGCATGGTGGGTAAAGAACAACAGCTGCTCCAATGGATGCGAAACGATCCTAACTATCGTCAACTATTTGCCGAGGCTTTTACTGAAGAGAAACCTGTAAATATTAGTAATTTAACTAAAGCGATCGCCAGTTTTCAAAGAAGCTTAGTATCTTTTAATTCTCCTTATGATCGCTATCGTTATCAGGGGGAAACTAACGCTATTTCAGATGCGGCTAAACGAGGGGAAAAGCTGTTTAATAGCGAACGTATGGAGTGTTTTCACTGTCATAGCGGCATTAACTTTAGTGATTCTATCAAACACGAAAATCTGGCATTTACCGAAACCGCATTTCACAATACTGGTTTATATAATATTGATGGAAAAGGCAGTTACCCACCACAAAACATAGGCATCAAAGAGATTACCCAAGAAGCTAAAGATATGGGACGTTTTAAAGCCCCTAGCCTACGGAATATCGCCCTAACCTTCCCCTATATGCACGATGGTAGCGTTAATACTTTACGGGATGCGATCGCTCATTATCAAGCTGGAGGAAGAACAATCTCTGAAGGAGAATATGCAGGGGTTGGTAGCGCTAATCCTTATAAAAGTGGTTTCATTAAGGGCTTTGAGGCTAACGAATCGGAAATTGATGATTTGGTGGCATTTTTGCAAAGCTTAACGGATGAAGAGTTTATTACTAACCCCTCCTATAGCGATCCCAATGCATCTTAGTTAACTTGATAATTTACCTTGCTCGAATTTAAAGTTTTATTTAGTTCTGAGACATTGTTGGTTTCTAACGAAGAAAATATCTAGCAGTTAATTATTATTGGATTATCTGGAGTTTTAGATTTTAAATTAAAATATCCGTCTGATTATTATCTAACCTGAATAATAATCAGACGGATATTTTGGAAGAAGATAATCAAGATTAATATAGGTTGATAGTAAAATTAAAAATGAGTAACAGTAGTATTAAAGAGTTGAATAACTTTGTTGATAAATCGACACAAGATAAAGATAAATATCATCAGATCAATAATCAATATCAGCTAATTATTGGTTGTTGTTTAATAATTTTAGCTTTTATATTAATTGGCATATTGGCAATTTTAACTGATAGCTTGGCACTTTAATAAGCTATAATTGCGGTCGCAATGGTATTAATAATTGCTGCCTTGAATATATTCAAAAGTGTTAGAGAATATAATAAAACTGACTCTACTATCCCTTCAATTAAACTAGATAATAGAACATTTATTTACGGAGATTACCATTCATATAATACTGGTGACCAAATTTCCCATGAAATATCTAATCACAATCAAATTGTAGTAGAAACAGTTGCAGAAATTCAGAAGTTGTTAAATCAAAGTTCTGAAGCTCATCCTGTTGAAACAACTCAAGAAAAAATGGTAATTGCGGCAGAAGTAGTTGATGAGATTGAGAATAATCCTTCATTAAAACAAAGAGTTACCTCAGCTATTAAATCAGGAGGAATAGCAGCTCTTAGTTCAACATTAGCTCATCCTGCCGCAGGAATAACAGTAGCAGCTTTAGCTGGTTGGCTTGCTGAACAAGAATCTGAAGAATCAGAACCCAATATCAAAATAACCAAAATAGAGAAAGGTTGATATTGAGCTGTAAATACATTGCTGGAAATGTAATCGAGTTAATTAATTTTAGTTTGATTTTTTCTAAGTTGTGTTTTGGCTGTCACATATAGCTGATAGTTGGAAACTACCATTTGCGATCGCACTTCCTCTTGCCACCTTCGCAAAATTTCTTCCTGTTATCGATGAAGTTTAGGGCAATTAACTTACCATTCACTACTTAAACTGCATAATTTTGATTTTCACTCTGTAGTTAGTTATGGAGTGAGAAAAATCAAACTAAAGCACAAATCATGAAGATCAACAATTTGAAAACTTGCCCAGCACGATTACCTAAATTACCCCGAGGATCAGTGGAGGGCTATATTCCAAGTTATTTGTTGAATAATGTAGTGTTGGCGCAAGAGGAATTTTCTGAACCAAAGTTGGCTGAACTTGGTGATCGTAAGATAAACATGATCTACTCTGAATCTCAAGATAAAAATATAGGTGAAGTAGTAGTGGAACCCTTAACTTATGATGATGCTAGAGAGCTTAAAAGAATCCAACCAGTAAGTAGCTAGGCTCAAACTATTAGATTTAATTATTAATTCTGATTTTTCCAGCACACACTATTTGCTCAGCTTCAATGATCAACTTAGCGATCGCTACATCTGTTCCTAGATCGATTTTCAATTGATCCTGAAACTCATTAGCTAAGGAAGATTGATTAGAAATTCTCACCTCAGATAAACATAAAGTATGCTGATTTGCTAAACTGAGCCTGGTTGATAAGCAAAGTTCTTGAGTTTTCTCCGCAGAATTTTGATATGTACCTACGAGGTTAAGGTTTTGATCTGCGATCGCAATACTGTGCCATTCGATGGCTAATTTGGATAATTCTGAGGCAGAGAGCTGATTCTGTGCGATTAAAATCATTTGCCAGAGATCGTCTAACCCACTTTGCAGTAATTCAGAATTGAGAGAAGCTTGTAAATCAGCCTCGTCTAACTTTAACTGGATCTCCACAAACACGGGTTCTAGGAGTCTTAATGGTTTCTTTTTGACTACTTCTGGTAAATTGACTGCTATATCAGTGCCATTGAGTTCAATCTGACTTAAATAGAGTCCTTGATAGATAGCGCGATCGCAACTAAGAAAAACTTGAGGAATATATCCTTTGAGGATTTGCTTATTTTTGCCGACAATTTTGACCTGCAAAGCTTCGACTTGATTAACTTGCGATCGCAAATAAAGCTTGACGGCAGCAGATAGTAATTTACTAATCAATTAACTAATGACTAATGACTTAATGACTAATAAATATTAACTTTCCGTTTCAGTTTCTGTCTCAGCGTCTAAGATTTCTCTGGCGGTAATGCCATCCCCTTGAAATCCGAAATAACTTAGAGAAGCAGCGGCTTCAGCTCTAGTTACGGGTTTCTTTGGTTGAAAGAGAGTGGTATAGCCAAAAATACGTCTGATGTTGGAGCGATCGCCATTCTGAAAATCAGCATATAAAGCTCTAACTGCCGCAGAATCAGTATTAGCAGCATCTTGAAATCCCCAGCTTTCTTCAATCGCTTCTAGGGATGCTTTTGGTAAAGATTGGCGTGTGTCTAGAGGTACTTTCCAAGTAATCAAATCTTCCCTAGTTAAAGGAGCATCGGGTCTAAACATAAGATTGGTGCTGTCTTCAGTCAATCGGGAGGGAATTAATCCTGCTTCAGCTAGACTTTGAATTGCTTCAAAATCTGGGTGCTGCGCTTTAATATCTTTAAATGCTGGCTGGTTAGTTTTGGCAGCAACAAAAATTTTCTTACCTGGATCGTCATTATAGTAACGATTGTTGGCGGCAATTAACCAACGAGCATATTCTCCCCTAGTAACGATTTCATTCGGGGCAAATTTGGTTAGCTCAACGTTGGCTTTTCCAGTATAAGGAGTCAAAATGCTCAATGCGGCAACAGATTGTAAAGGCTGCTGTAGTTGTTCTGGTACTTCTTCTAAATCGGTAAAATCTTCGTCCTCTGAATCGAAGTAGTTGTTATTGGTTTCGGTGGTGTCAAAAGATTCTGACTCATCTCGAAGCGCTGGGGATTGCGGACTTGTATCTTCAGCAAGTGCTTGATTAGAAGTTTCTGGAATTGATGATTCTGATTCAGCAGTTGTCTCTTGTGATACTTGGGATACTGGCTGGTAAGCTAAAGCAAGTTCTGTAACAGCTTGTTCTGGATTTTCCTTGGTAGCCGATTGAACAATAGTTAAATCAACTTTGAGCTCATTTTTAACAGCGATCGCTCTAATTTTCGGGTGCTGGGGATTTATATTGAATGGTTTAATAATTTCCCAGTTATTGGCTAACAATTCTGCTTGATAGAAATTAGCTACAGCTTGTCGATTATCAGTAGTGTGCCAAATTAAAATTCCAGAACTGTCATCCCGAGGGGATTTAATTTCCTGCAACTCCGCTTGAGGGTATACGGGAAAGAAGTCAGGAAAATTTGGGAGCAAACCTTCAAACTCGATTGAACTCTGCGGTGCTCCTTGGTTATCTGGGCTTTGATTTTTGGTTGCTACATTTGTAGCGTTTTGATTCTCTTCTGTTGCCTTTGATTTGGTATCCAGGGTTTCAGAATCCTGATTGGTGAGAGGGGGTGAATTCTGAGTTGACTGAGCAGTAGATTGATTAGTCTTGGATGACTGTTCGGTTTTATTTTCTTTTAGTTTAGGGTCGGCACTGACCAAACCTTCTAGAGCAGCACTATTGCCACAGCTAGCTAATAAGGTTAATAAACTAGTTAATATAATTCCTTGGATCGCTAGGGGAATATTTTGTTTAAACAACATGGCTACTTGCCAAAATTAGTGCTTTTAAATAATTACTCAATTTTAATACCTGAGGACAAATAAGAAAATCTTAATTGAGGTAATAATCACAGGCTTAATCAGCTCTTATTCAAGATCCCTAGGGGTTTAGGAGACTGCAAGGTTGTTTCCATAATGAAATCTTAATGCAAATAGATATTAAGGCAATCTTAATTAAATTATCTCAGAGCTTGTTTGTTAATAAAAAATTAAATTTTTCGGTAGTGGAGGAGTACTTGGAGTAACAACAATCTGCTTTCCTCTTTCCCGATCTGACTGATTTATTTTTGCTATTGATCTATTTTTGATACTTCTTTAATCTTAATTTTCTTGGCTACTTGATGATGAGCATCAGTGGTGGATTATTTAGCTTAATAATCAATGATTTTTAGTATATGGCTGAGCTATTTTTTGACATTATTTTTAATAAATCAGAATTATACTTAATCATGTTATTTAAAGTTGATAGCGGATGATTAATGCTATTTAGTTCAGAATTTAGATTTAATAAATTGTATAATTCAGAACTAATATCTGACTATCAAAAAGAGTAAAATAAACATTAATAAAAATATCAAACAATAATTATAATTACAGTTATTTTTACATCGCTTACATATCGTTAATTTAAGATCAGATAGCAAATGAAAATACGGAAATTAGGTCAAGACGGTTATAGCATCGGGGAAGTAGGTCTGGGCTGCTGGCAGTTTGGGGGGGATTTCGGAGATATGCAGGAAGAAACCTCCTGGAAAATTATGGCAACAGCCGTGGAAAACGGTGTCAACTTTTTTGATACTGCTGATGTCTATGGGGCAGGACGCAGCGAGGATTTGATTGGACGATTTATCCAAAAATGTTCCACACCGATAACTGTGGCAACTAAGTTCGGTCGTAGCGATCGCGCATATCCTAAAAACTATTCTCAAGCAACCCTGCGTAGCTGTGTCGAGGATTCACTTAAGCGACTTAGTGTAGAAAGTATCGACCTACTGCAATTGCACTGCATCCCAACAGAAGTACTGCGGCAAGGTGCTGTATTTGATTGGCTGCGACAACTCAAGCAAGAAGGTCTGATTAAAGAGTTTGGTGCTAGCGTCGAAACTATAGAGGAAGGATTACTCTGCATCGAGCAAGATGAGCTGCTTTCTCTACAGGTGATTTTCAATATCTTTCGTCAGAAACTAGTGTCTGAACTCCTGCCCCAAGCAAAATCGAGAGGAGTCGGTATTATTGCACGGTTGCCCCTTGCCAGTGGTTTATTGACTGGAAAGTTCACCAAAAATACCACTTTTGTAGCAACCGACCACAGAAACTATAATCGGGATGGTCAATTTTTTAATGTAGGGGAAACTTTTGCTGGTCTGCCCTTTGAGACAGGCGTTGAACTAGTTGAAACAATCAAGCAGGACAATATTATTCCTGAGGGAATGTCAATGGCTCAAATGGCATTGCGCTGGATACTCGATCATGATGCGATATCGGTAGTAATTCCAGGAGCTAGTTCTCCGCAACATATCCAAGAAAATGCCTCAATTTCCGATATTTCTCCTCTGGGGGCAGATCTCCACCAAAAACTTGCGGCAATCTATAGCAATAGTATCGAAGAGCAAATCCGAGGTCCCTACTAAAGACTAAAGACTAATAACTAACGTCTAATGTGAATTAAAAATCGAGATAGCTTGTTGTTAGCTATAAGCCGTAAGCCATAAGCCCTTCGGGAGCGGGCGCATTACATGCGGCTAAACACATGCGGCGATGCGGGGTCGCTCTTACTATAAGCGAAAGAAAATAAAGCAATTCGTATTGGTCAAAAATCGAAGCCTCATCAATCATCCTAAGATTAATTAGTTTGGTGTTTTAATTTCAAAAGCTAAAAGCTAAAAGCTAAAAGCTGATAGCTACGAACTAATAAATTTTCAACGAAGCGTCTTGGTCAGCATTCCCTTGCGCCTTCGGACGACGCGGGGTCTGACCGCTAATTCACATCAGGCGTAACTAATAACTAATAACTAATTAACCCATAATCGCTGATACAAATAGGCAATCAGTTCTCCAATAACTCCTCTTACTCCTTCGCTGGACTTCCACCAATCCTTATCTCCATAAGACGAAGACTTTGCCGAGATGATGCCCACAGCTACCGAAGGGAAAACACTGCGAAATATTAACCATGTTCGGCGTCCATGAGGACCAAGGGTAAAAATATTCATAGATTGCGGTATTTTATCTGAGGTTGCCAGATATTCTTTAAGTGCGATCGCCGTATTTTTGGTACGGTGTTCTTGAGAGTAGACTACGGCAACCACCACGAGTTGTTGTGGGTCAAATCCCAGTGCGATCAGGGTGGCAGCTGAAAGTTCTGCAAAATTTTTATATTCAGATAAGTAAAATCCCCTGGGCAAAGTAGAGCCGATGGTGATTAAGGTTTTATATCCCCCAGCGTAAAATTCCTCCATCGCCGCTTTGATTGCATAATCGGGAATCCAACCCTCGACAACTAAAATATCTGTGGAGACGGAGACAGTTTTTGCGAGAAATTGATGTAGGTTAACAATTAGCATCAGCATCCCGAGTAAGATAATTCCTACAACAGCGAGAATGAAGAAAGTTGTCATCATCAGACTAATTTGCGTGCCTCACATCAATTTCCTTTTATAGAAGCTTAAATAAATATAGTCACTAAAATAAGACTTTTAAGACTTTTCCCAATTGCACCTCTCACCTTTTTAAGAGCTTACGGTATGCGGTAACCAAATTATCGTAGCAAAAGGCTAAAAACATGGGGATGCGCCAGGGACTAAAATAAGCGAACTTGATTTGCTCGCAAACAAACTGATCAGGCTTATTTTTGGGTTTTAGGAGCGGGGAATCTGTCTCGAAGTGGTTGTGACCAAGTAATGCATTCTTCAAATTCTGGGGCATTCGTGCGAGAGTTTTAGCTTCAGGGATTCGATGATTTGTTTGCCAAGATTTCGGCAGAAAAGTCAAGATAATAGCTGTTCCAGGCACTTCCGAAGCTTGTGAAACTCCATGCCAAGTGCGATTATAGAATAGGTAACCTTCTCCAGGTGAGCCAGTTGCCCCCGAGAGAAATGGGTGAAGGTGGCTGGTTTTCAACAACCGAAAATTACTTAGCAGCCGAGGCCAACGATGGGAGCCTGGCAAAAAGGCTGTCGTTCCATGATTTGACTTGATTTCAGATAACAAAATTGTCAAGCCGACCTCCCCTGGAATGTCCTGATGAAAAGCTCCAGAAGGTGCGCCCACTTCTGCCCGACGAATCTGAGCATATCTGATGCGATAACCATCTCCCAAAATTTGGTTGAGAATAAATTTAATTTCTAATCTTCCTAACAAATTGTCGATGATTTGATCTATTTCAGCAGACTCTCCTGGAAAATCATACAAGTTTGTATTTTTACCAGGTTCCCTCAATAATAAAGCTGTCCAATTTTTGCTGCGCTGAAAAGGTCTGAAGTATTTCCATTTTTTCGCTAGCTGTTGTCGGTCAAGCAATATTTCTATTTGAGCTTGGAGTACAGCAACCTGTTCAGGGTAAAACAATCTGCCAAGTTTGACGAAGCCATTTTGTTGTAATTTTTCGTGGATCATATCTGGCTGGATGAGGTTGGACATAGTCTTGAAGTTGAACTCGACCTTATTTGATTACTGAGTTGTAGTTTAAAGAAGCGTTTCGGAAATTTCCAGATATGCAATTGGGGAGAATTTTAGTTGAACAAAAACAAACTTAAAAGTATTTATGAGAGAGTCTCTCAAGTAGTTAAGATGGTGGGAATCAATATTTTTTACTTTTCTCTAATTAGATTTAGCGACTGAAGACTTGCAAGTCTTGGAAAATAGTAGTGGTAAATTTAGCAACTGAATTTTGATGAGCAAAAGTAGCCATTTGTTGATAATTGCAGTACTTTGCGGAAGATTCTTGTAAAAATTTACTTAATCCTTGGGCAATTTCTTGAGGGTTGCTGGAGTCTACGGTTAAACCCAACTGATAGCGACGAGTAATCTCTCCCATCAGTCCATAATCGGTAGACAGTACTGGCTTTTGTGCCACTGCTGCCCGATTTAAAATGCCACTCATGCCAACATGACGTTGATAGAGAGCTAGAATTGAGTCCGCCAGTTCAAAGTAATTTTGAATATCTGACTCGGGAACATATTGATTATGGTGGACAATCTGTATTGGTAATGATTTGCTCAGCTGCGCTTTTTGCTCTTGAAATTTGAGATAATTTGACTCAGACATCGAACCAACCAAGAGTAAACAAAGTCTAGATGTCAATTCTGCTGGCAGAATAGCGATCGCTGCTAAGATTTGTTCCAGACCTTTACGCTTATTTAAGTCGCCAAATAAAAGATGGATTTGTCTCGATGGCTCAATGCCCAGTTTTGATTTGACTGCTGCCGCATCAAGGGGAAGCTGGGGATATATTTTTACGGGATCTGGAAGAGGCTTGGCTTTCGGCAGCTTACTCAGCTGGTTGATCTGCTCCACGGCAAAAGGATCAAGGCTATATAAAGTGGTTAGCTGTGGCTGACGCAGCACTCTAGATAAAGTTATTTTTTCTCGGATATGCTGGATTTTTTCTTTCCAAGACAGACGATGAGGGCAAAAACTAGGATAGTGAAAAGAAGGGCGAAAATAGATTCCCGAAAAAGGACAAGGTAAACTTTTTCCCAAAGCGAGGGGTAACATTCTCGTATCCAGATACGGCAGAAAGATCCGATCAACCTGTAGTTGCCGTGCATACTGATTAATTAAACTGAACTCTTGCCAGGCTCTAAGATTGCGGTTAATTCCTGAGCCATAAGGTTTCAGATTTGCTCTTTCCTCTGGGGTCAGTGGAATGAAATGGACCTGATTAGGACTAGTTGGCTGCTTGGAGGCGATCGCTACTACATCAGCATGACGGCTGAGAAATTCAGGTACGACTACAATATATAAGCACCCTGACAATCGTTGTTCGCACCAAAAACTGACTAAATGACTAATGTATTCTGGATAGTGACCGCCTACAGATAACTCAAAAATTAAGATACGACGATCAGCCAGATTATCTTGCCCCTCTGCTGGCAAATTGCGTAACGAAGTTATGCCGTTAGACTGAGCGCTACTTGCAGTAGGAAAACTCAAATTTTGCATACTATTTTTACCACCTGTTAGGAAGTTGATTGAGCCTTGGTTAAGAAAATTAGACTTTACTATTTAGAGGAAAAACCCAATACCGACTCTGGTGGACGTAGGGGCGGGCAACGGCGGGCAGCTTCATCAATTTCAGTATCGATCATCAGCTCAACATGTTTACGACTACGGGGAATGCTGTGCTGTGGACTATCGACTTGGCACGTGGATATGCCAAACAGCTTCAGTAGCAATGGCGTGTAGTCCGAGAGAAAATATTTTAGCCTGACAACCGATTTGGAGATCAGGAATTTGAGTTCCAGGATGATAGATTCTAAAATAGATGGATGATTAACGAATCCGTTCCAGTTTGTATCTGCTAATTGCTGGGAATACCACTCTGATGCCGCTTTCCATGCTGGGTCACGGTTCCTAGACCAAGGCTTGGAGGATGTATAGTGTTCGATAAATGCCTTATGGGCATTGGCATATTTCAAATAAGACTCGTGGAGATTCCACCGGGGGTCGAGGGGTAGCCACTGGTTTTTTAGTACTGCATTCAAGGCATCCTGATCTGGAGCTTCCACGCACCTGTCGGGATACTGCTTGATGAAGTGGCGAGCTTTGGCGAGTAGGTCTAGTTCTAGGGTTTCTTTCCAGTCAAATACCATTACCCCTGACTGGAGATAGGGGGCATCAGAGTCGAGAAAGAGCATTTGCCGCCGTTCACCAATTCGGTTGGTAACGTAATAAAACATGTCATGAACAGCCCCTACTGGATATCCATGTAAATCTACCGTGAGTAAAGGAGTTAAATCACTCAGAACCCTAGTATCGGCATCTAAATATACGAGTCGTTCAATTTCTGAACCAAAGATTTCATCGAAATAGAGCCGTAGATAAGCTGCTCGTGGCCAACGACGACCTTTGATCGTGGCGATTTTTTCGGCAATCTCGGAAGCACGAATAATTGTGACCTCCATTTGTCTCGCAGTAAACATGTTTCTTGCTTCAGCAAGATCCTCTTCCTCAACATCACAACAGACGAGAAATAGGGAAGCATCTTGCTTACTGGGAAGATTTTGATATGCCGAGTAGAGTTGGCAACATGCTGCGGGTAAAAAACCTCGATCTGTAGAGGTCACAATTACTGTATTGCTGTTCATTTTTATCCTCAATGAATTATTAAGCATTAATCTCTAAAACAAAATCTCAACTATAGTCGTTCTAATTAATTTCCTGATCCTTCTAAGTACATGCGGGCATATGCCCTAAAGGACTAGTTGCGGCGTTTATCCTTATGCAAAGCGGTACCCTTTAGGGTTAGGAAGCCCTTTGTTGTTTCGGGGGAATAGGGAATAGCGCGTGGGCTACGGCTGGGTCTCCCAGCCATGCAGAACCACGTAAGACGGAAATAGGAAACAACATTTACCACGCTCAAATTTAGAAACTTTAGAGCTTTATCCGTCAGGTTTCTATCTAGAATGACTATAAATGTAGCGGCGAAGGGAGAAGAATGATCTCCCCCCCCGAAATTAGCTGTCGAATCAAGATCTACCTAAGCTCTCTTGTTTGATACTGGGCTTGAAACGCAAAATTTCATTGAGCATTAACTGCCAGTTACCCCAGTCAATTGACCAAATTGTCAGTATCCACAAACAATTGATTCTTTCTACTAATGGTGCAGGATAAGCAAAGATACTGCGGCAATACCCTTGAAGACATTTAACCCGAGAGTGAAAGACACCGTAGGATAAGTCTGGGGAAATCCAGTTAGAGCGTTCCTTATGGCTTTTAAGTGATTGAGACTGTTCACCATGAATTCTAAAATAACCAGTGGCGCTAGGAACTTCCTTGATTTTACCCATCATTGCCAGTTCACAAAGCAAGACTTTATCGGAACCATAATAAGCATCATGTTGTGAACTGCGTTCAATTACGTCTCTACGAGACAGCCCAAAAAATTCATAACATTCAGTTGTTTTAAACAGAACTTCTGAATAACGCTCACTGGGACTGATGGACATAAAATTGCGCTGAGGGTTAGTGGTGATGATTCGTTCTGGAGTAACATAAGTATTCTCATCAACCAGAGGATAAGTGCGATCGCTTTCGTCAATCAGTTCAAATCGAGGAAAGGTCATCACAATTTCTGGGTCTGCTTCTAGAGCCTGGACACAATCTTCTAGATAGTTAGGAGAACAGCGGTCATCATGAGCCATCCATTTGAAGAACTCTCCCGTTGCTAATTGAAATACTTTTTTATAATTACCAGCAGCCCCGATATTAGTGAGGTTTCTGTAATAATGAATTCTCTCATCCCGAGATTGAAACGAACGGCAAATTGATTCCGTTCTATCTGTGGAGGCATTGTCAGAGATGATAATTTCAAAATCCTGGAAAGACTGTGCAAGCAAGGACTCAATCGCCCATTCGAGATATTTTTCTCCGTTATAAACGGGAATACCGATACTGACTTTGGGAGAATTAAGGTTGTTGTTACTCATGGCTTTAAGTGTTAAATATAAGTGTTCAGTCACAAAATTTGGCGTTGCTAATTAGAAAATTGCATAACATGATTGTTATTGTTTACAGTTATTAGCTTGGTGGATCTCAAACTGGGCAGCAAAAATCTCCCCATAGCAGGATCGCATTGTTTTTCCTCTAGAGAGAGCAAGTTAACACTTGATTTATTTAGCAACGTCCAAAATCTAATTCCAGAGGCTAATTGTGCAAGATTAATTAATGAGGGGTAAATTAAATGATTGCTACGGTGCCAACCTGGAAACAATTTTTGGCTTTCCCGACCCAATTTTACAGCAGCAGCAGAGTAGCTGGAAGCGATAAAACAAGACCGTAGAAAGCTAGTTGAAGCATCCATTGATTACTCGGAGTCACTTGAAAGTTACGAATGCCAATTGCTGGCAAAAAATGAAAAAACAAAATTTCTGGTGACAGCTTCAAAGTGGATACCTCTTCTGATTTATCGACGAATAGTTGCAAAGTATTTTGCTCAAAGTTGAGCAGCAACTGATGACGATTGGTATCGGCAAAGATATCGGGGAAAGTTAAATTGGTATTAGTTTCTCCCAGACCACTCAGAGGAGTACGTAGACGAACTATGAGACTCGAACCCTGTTGTCCGATGGTTAGATTCCGCCGAAAGGGACTTGCCGCAAGAGAAATAATCCGGGCGGGACCAGTCTGATTGGTATCTCTGGTGGCAACCGTCGTTAAGAGACTGAATTGAGATGTTTGTTGAATGGCTTGAATTAACTCAGTCGCTGGTTTTGGTGTCAGTAACCAATGCTCATGGGTGAGAGCGATCATGCCTTGATTCTCAGCTTGAGATTCAGGAGGATATTCCCGCCATTCTAAGTCTGGAGAAAGTCCGTTTTGGTCAGGATAGTCGCCATTGCCAGTTAGCTGATAACCTGTCAGCCAAGGTAGGGTTGGATCTCTAGACCTTTCTGGGATAAAGATCTGAGATATTTCTGCCGCAGATAATGAGCGGTTGGCAAAGTAGACTTGAGAGATCATCCCGTTCCAAGAGCGATCGCCTGTCTGCTCATTACCAATTGAGAGGGGAAAGTTGGAATTCCAATTACTAAAATTATGATTACGTTGGAGTGAAAACATCAAGCACAAGATCAGTGAGGCATAACTCAACGCTGCAAATGACAGCCTACTTTTAGATCGTCTACTCATATTCAAACCTCTTTGGGCAGACTTCCAGAGGTAAAAAGCGACTGTGCCGAGAACTCCACCTAGAACATTCGCTCCTAGATCCCAAAGGCTGGAAGTTCTTCTTGGTAGGAAAATCTGGAGGATTTCTACCATGAGGGATAAATTGGCACTGAGGAGCAAACTGATAATCAGGATCAGCCCCTTCCCTGAAAATCGCTGCTGAAAAATTCTCCCGACACCAAAACCTAGTGCAAGAAAGAGCAATACATTAGAAATTACATCGTAAAGATCGCTATTGGGCTTAAAAAAACCCTTGAGAAGCAGAATTAAGGAAAGGTAATCTTGATCAATAAAGGCGTAAGGATATAAAGTTACGCTCAAAATCACCGCTACATTGCTTCCTACCAATAAATAAGCCCAATATTGAGCTAGCAAGAACCTTAAATTGCTCAAGATCCTAGAGGTTTGCCAACGATTATTCATAAAGTCAAAGTTTACAGCGATCGCTATTAATATAGTTTTAGTACGCAGTGTTCATGTCTAATTTGATTGATTCAGATGACTAGTATCGACCTCTTCTCCCTCGATTAATCATGTATTCTTGATACTGGATACCGCAAATACAGGCGATCGACAGCATATAACCAGGTTCTTCTAATTGGGAAAAAATTAAACCAAAAACCACTACAGTGAGCAAGAAAAATTTCGAGACATCGTTGATACATACGCGCTGCCATACTGTAAAACCAAGATACAAATATGCCCCCAATCCGAATAGTCCCAAATCTCCCCAGATGCCTGCCCAACCAAACAACGGAGAAAACATGCTCGACTGACTTCCTAACCAACTAGCTCCAGTTGCGCGCCAAATTTCTTTGCTGACGGGATGGATCGTTGAACCCAAAGGTGCTAGTAAATCCTTATATTTAGGCAACATCCAACCTCCCAAACGCCCCACGGAATGACCAGGGCCTAATCCAAAAAACCAATTTAAAATTGAATTATAGTGTGTTGGAATAATCCGAAACACCGATGTTTTTAGAAGAGTCGCTTCTCCATCAGCACCATAGATTTCTGGTCTAATCCAGGTTTTAAAAGCGGCAAATGAAGGTACATTGACGATGCACCACCAAAATATCAAGCCCAAAACGGTGCCGATAATTACATATTTGCTGGCAACAACGATATTATTCAATCTAACCAAGAAGAGTAAAACCATTGCTAACATAAAGGTGAAAATTACCTGTTTTCCATCGGCGACAATAATGTTCCAGACTGCTGCAATAAACACCAAGATTCTTAGCCAGAGGGGAGCATTTTTATGTCGGACAAAATAATAAATAGCAAAAGTTAGAGATACCGAACAACCTACAACATGTCCTGCTCCAGAGATAAAGAACACCCCCTGAATTCTGTCTCCTCCATCCATTCCTACCCATTCCCAAGTATGAGTTTTCAGAATATATCTCTGGATAAATACCAGCATTAAATGAATCCAGAAAAAACTCAAAATAAATTTTCTAAGCCGAATAAACTTTGCTAAAGATAGAGGGAGATAAATAATAGCTATTAACAAGATAAATGGCTCTGCTAATAACATAAAATCAAGTACTGCATTAATCATGCCCGCTTCATTAATTACCGCACTAGTAATGATTATTGTCAGCAACAAAAATAATCTGCCGATGATTAATTTAGTAGTCTGAAGACTCACTTTATTGCTGCAATTGCTGCTCAGCAATATAATTATGCAGGCTAGAGGCACAGTACCAAAATGAGCAAAATTAACTATTGACGGAGCCCCTAGAGTATCAACTATTCGAGAAAAAAATGCTGTAGCAAAAGCTAGTATTATTAAGCTGGAATTAGGAATAACCCCACTTCTCTTACTCTTTTGATGATTTTTTTTGATCTCTATCTGGGTAGTATCTTTCAAAAATTGATTTTTACTAATCATTACTTACATTTTATGCTTTATGCTCAGCGAAACTAAGTTACCAAGTTCGACTTATATTTATTAGATTAGTAATCTTGTTTTGAAAATTATAAATACAGCCAATAAATCCAGCACAGATATTTTAATTTTTTATGTTTTAGTAATTGGAAATTTAGTCTTAAAGATTGATGATAGCTTAAGATTAAATAGATTAATTTGAATTTTAGAGGTTATTTTACAAGCAATTAAGCTAGCTTAATTGCAATCTGTAAATAATTTATGGAAAAAATATTTGGCATTTAAACTAATATAGATTTCAACTACATATAACTAACTTAATTAGTCAGAAGATATAGAAGTTATTGTCTATATGTAACGCAGTTACAGGAGTTAATTTAAATGCCAGATAGCTAATTAATTTTTTGAGATACGTAATCAAGCAAAATTAGCCTTAGACGGTAGCTTTTTTACCTTCTAAAAATATTGAGCCACACAATCCTGGAAATTTTTGCAAAAGATAGTCTGAAGCATGATGTAGCTGTTTGGGAAGGACATTATAGAGACTCCCGTAATAGTTTTTACCAAATATTTTTACTTCTTGTAGATTTAGCTGTTGAGCTAAGTACTCCAAATCGCCGACAGTATATTCTCGAATATGACCTACGTATTTCTCACTATTGTAGAATCCAGCATAACTTAAATAGTTGGTGTGCCCCATTAATAAAGCTAGGCGTTTCCTAATATTGGCTGCATTTGGAACCTCAATAAAGATCTTACCGTTGGGTTTGAGAACATCGATAGCAGACTGTAATAGTTTTTTTGGAGAATGATGTAAATGTTCAAGACAATGCTGGCTACAAATTACATCTATTGAGTTAGGTTTGAAATATTGATTTAAATCTATTTCCAATAGATCGGCTTTAACAAAATTGACGTTGTATTTATCCTTAAATAAAGTTTCTTTTTTATAACTGTTGATAATCTTTTCATCCTCAGCTAAATTATGATTATTAGTAAGATTGTACTTGTGCTTGGTGTAATCTTCCAAATAGTCAATAACAGTCACATTCATCCCAAAATGAGACAAGACAGCATTACCAGGATCGTAAGAGCCGCCTAAATCTATTAGGGTTGCGTCTTTTTGCCAAAGATGCTGAATTCTATACATTTTGCCTGAGTAATAACCCGGGTTATTAGCAGCATAATTTATATGATTGGTTTCTTGTAATACTTGGTTGAAAATATTTTCAAAATCCATGATGATTATTCCTCATGTTGATGACGATACTTGGACATTTGCCAAAATCTTTTTAGTAAAGAATGCTTGATAATCAATCAATAAATCATTACTAATTATTGATAATTTTGTCAGCAGTTTTAGGTGTCTGTTGAGTCGCTCCGATATATAAATAAAGAACGCGGGATCCATTATGACGTCCAGTTTGAAAGCTTTCTCGGGTTCCGACTTTTACCGTTTTATTACGAGTTTCGGACATAATCGTCGAGTAATGCCTGTCTGCTGAAGGAGTGCCGTCCATTTCAGCAATGCCAGCAAAAGTGGCATGGGCATTATCAATGGAAAACATGGGAGAATTATCGTCAGCAGTTTTTGCCACGCGATAGATCAAGCCCCCCAGTACCTCGGTAAATCCTCCTGATAACGTATCGATAACTGTCCCAAATCTTTCTGTCTTCAGCCCAAAAATCCATAGTTGGGCTCCTTGATTAGTTACTTTAGTTCCTTGTCCTTCGGTATTAAATTGCCGCGCCCAAATTCTTTGATCGGCACTCTTGAAACTAGCAAAGCCTGCAACCACGTCTTCCAGATACAAGTCCCCGCTGCCAGTGGAATCAATTTTTACCCCAGCAGTGTTAACTACCGCCAAATCTCGTTTACTTCGATGTTCTAAACGAAAATTTGAGCCAAAGCCAGATATCCGCTCAAATCTTACTAACGGAGGGTCTGTTCGCCCTGAATCTACAAAGCGAAATCCTCCTTGGGCGACACCATCAATAGTTCCCTGAATCATCCCCGCCAGACCAATAATTCGGCGGACGGGTCCTGATATTTCTACCATGCCATTGAGCCAGAATTTGGTGCCCCCTGGAATATACAGTGTTGTCTTACCTTCATTTTTGCCTCCAGCTTTCATCGAATTGATCGCTGCTTGGAATGCCGCAGTTTCATCACTTTTACCGTCTCCAATAGTAAAATCGGCGACGTTGACCCACTGTGCAGGATTGTCCCACGGGACATCAGGAGTGTCTTTAACTGCCATTGATAGTGATGTGTTGATGCCATTCTCAAACAGACGACTTACCAAATCAGTACGGGAATCTTCGCGATAAGATTTTGTCCATTCAGTAATCCCCACCCCATCCAAAGCGAGTAATTCATGGTCAACCAGACTTTTTTTGAAGTTCGCATAATCTAAATACGCTGCATTATCGTATCCTGCGATCGCCACATTTCTACCATAGGCATTGCCCACGGCAGAGATGGCAAAGGGAGCAGTCCCTTCTCCCGTATACTTCAGACTAGAGTCAACCATAGTTACTAGCCCAAACCAATGAACAGTATTTCCAGGATTATCGCCATTAATTAGGGCAGGGATCGGTAATTGTTGTTCGCTAACCAGTTTTCTAATATTGATTACCTGCTGGACATTGTAGATCCCAGCAAACCCTTGGTTACTTAAATGAATATCCTCAAAAGTTTGACTGTTGACTGAATTACCGGTGCGGATGCCCGTGTGAAAACCTTCGATGGTGATTGCTTTGGCTAACATCGGTCCATTGAGACCTGATGAAAGGGATAATCCTACTCCTTGTTTGTTACCAGGGGCTCTGATGGTAACGTGTCTCAAACCACCTTGATTGTTGCTGATAAACCAAAGTCCATCAGCTAGAGGATTATCAGCCCCAACATCAAAAGTAAGGTTATAGATTCCATTTTGAAAGCGGTCAGCACTGCCTTTTGGAGGGATATACAGTAGTGGTTTTCTCTCGCCAACTTCCGTTCCAAATAAAGGCGATCGATCCCGTAAGCGAATAATGGTCTTGGCTTCACTTTGTCCCTGAAGCGTATTGAATCGTTGCGCCCCAGCAAAGGTTAAAGTATCTGAGATATCGTATACGCCATTTCTCAGATATAAAATGCGATTTTGATCGGCATAATCATTTAAAGCCTTTTGTATTCCCGCTGTATCGTCTAATCCATCATTAGGTGCAACATCATACTCTCGAACAAGATCGATTACGCTTCCTGGGGGAAACACCAGATTTTCAGAACTAGTTGTCATCAGTGTTTTACTGCTGAGCAACGTAGGTACCAACAAGGCAAAAAGGGCTCCCAGAATAAACCAACAGAGTAGCTTTCTTTTCTGAGAGCGAAATCTTAAAGAGAAATTATTAGTCATGACTTATAAATTGATGCCCAGATTTAACTTTGATTAACTGCTACCCTTGGCGATTTATAAATTAGAGCATTATAAATTTCCATTAGCCTGTGATAATTATCAGCAGCCAAGTATTTTGCTTCAAATGATTGGCGAGCTTCCTGGCGCATTTGACTCAGCCTGCGGGGATTGTCAACTAACCATTTTGCTTTCTCGGCTAAATCAGTGGCATCACCAGGATTGAATAATAGTCCGTTAAGCCCTGGTTTGACCAATTCTGCCAGTGCGCCAATCTTTGACACCAGTAAAGGTGTTCCTGTTGCCAATGCTTCAATCCCAACTCGACCAAAAGTTTCGTACCACTCGGAAGGGATAATTAAAAAAGAGGCTTTTTTCATTAATTCGTAGACGTCGGCTAGAGATTTTCTACCTAACCATTCCACTCCTGGGCTATTTTTTGCTACCGTTGCTACTTCATCTGCTAGAGGTCCATCTCCTACTATTTTTAAGGGAATTTTATGACCTAGGTGTTCCCAGGCTTCAAGCATGACGCTGGTTCCCTTTTCAGGTGCCAGTCTGCCGACAAATAAGGCATAATTACCTGAACCATTGCCTATTTTAGGTACGGGATATAGAAAATTGGTTTTAAAAGCGATTTTCTCGATGGGTAACCCACCCTGAACTAGTTTTTTATGGGCAAAGTGACTATAAACAACAAAGGTATCGATCGCTTTTGACCAAGTACCAATCAATGAGTGTAGTTTAACGGTTAGAGCCGCTGCGGTGCTTGCAGTTCGGCTGTTGCGGTAGCAAGAATGAATGATTCCTGGAAGGGGATTTTTTTGGATTAAACACTCTTCACAAACTCTTCCATTCCGAAAAAATAGGGCATTAGCGCACAAAAGCCGAAAATTGTGAATTGTTTGCACCACAGGTACCCCTTCCGCCTGTGCCGCATAATAAGCAGCAGGGGAAATTAAGGGAAAAGTGTTGTGAAAGTGGGCGATTTGAGGTTTAAATTTTTTGATTAAAGTTCTAATTTCTTGATGAATCTGACTATTCCAGAGAGTAGCTTTGGTTATTGTCCAAGGATTCATCTCCTTCAATTGATGATTATTTACTTGATAACGATAAACTTGATGACCGTATGACTCTAAAAGTTTTGCTTCGGTAGCAACAATTGAGTCTTCTCCTCCTAACTGCTGATATTGATTATGGACTAACAAGATATTCATAATGTAATTTACCTTCGTGAGAAACTTAGGTGCTAGGTCGTGTAGCAACGCACATCAGAGATAAAGCGGCAGACTCTGAATAAGGATTGATTCCCGATAACAATTGACCAACTCGATAACGCCAGTGAGGAGGATTACCATATTTTCCCCGCAGAGCATCTGCCCCAATCGCATTGTTATGGGGATAAAATTGAACCTGAAATCCCATTGGTTCTAGAACTTGAGCAAATAGCTGTTTGGTTACCCCAGCACCAGGCTTATGATGAGTTTCAGTTGCTAAAGCGGTCAGTCTTTCTGTCTCGGGAATATCTAAACTTTTTAAAAACCAGCGATAAATTATCGATAAACGTATTTTATAGAGCCACATACCAATTCCTCGATAATTCCAGGCTGACAACTGCGGATCGTGATCGATAACCAACATTCCTCCAGGACTTACTAGCCGTGCTGCTTCAGCCAAAACACGACTCATATCTTCGCAGTGGTGGAGTGCGGCATTGAGAGTGACGAGATCGGCAAATTCTGAAATAAAAGGTAAATGATGAGCATCGGCAATGAAGGGCATATAGCCAATTTTTTGTGCCATCTTAAGAGAACCTTCCGCCACGTCAATACCGATCAATAATTGGGGATTTCCTTTAAGCGTGGCGTAAAGATTGCCTGGACCACAGCCGATATCAACCACTATTTTGTGATCCCAACCCCCTGTAATCGCCAACCAACGTTCCCCAAAAGCTAGATCTCGATGACAACTATCAAAATAAGTTTTTGCCCAGCGATCGCAATTAAAATAGAGCTGATTAGCGATAATTGCTGGAGTTAGCTCGAAAGAACAACCGGGGATTTCTCGATTAAAATTTACGATTTCGTTATGTAGTAAAAATGTTTTTAACTGTTGATAATTATTTTCTTGAGTACTTAGCATAAGAATTAATTGAAAAAGCCCAATATTGGGCAGATATAGCATAAATAATGGTGATAATAAGCAAAAATAGTCGCGCGCAATCTGCCTCTTGGCTACTGTTAACAAGAGGCAAAAAGAATAATTGATTGCTAATAATTACTCAACTGATTGGGATAATTGTGCATACAGTTGTTCTAATTTTTTAACTTTGGCATGCCAGTTATAAACTTGCTTTACAGTTTCTTTTCCTGTTTGACCTAATTGAAAACGCAGATTGGCATCATTCGCTAACTGCTGCATCGCTTGAGCTAAGTCTTGCACTACTTGTTCTGGATGATGAGCTGGAACTTTAATACCAGTTTTTGCCGTCACTTGAACTCCTGGTCCCCCAAGATCCAAACAGATTACAGGACGACCTGCTGCCATTGCTTCCAAACATACCCAGCCCCCAGAATCATGTAAGCTGGGATGAACTAAGATATGTGCTTTTCCTAGGGTTGCCAAGGTTTGTTGACGAGGAAGTCTGCCGAAAAATTTTACTTGATGAACAATACCCAATTCGGCTGTTAGCTGCTGTAATTTTTCGCTTTCTACTCCTTCTCCTAAGAGCCAATATTCAGCATGGTCTAATTTAGCTTGAGCAAAGGCTTTTAACGCCAAATGAAATCCTTTCCAGTGAAGGAGTCGTCCCATACTAATAAAGCGGAGGGGAGAAGATGCGGGTAAAGCTAGTTGTTCGAGGAGCGTAATTTCTGCTTGGGATAAGCTTGCTTCTGAAGCAATCTCAATCTTGTTTGCTCCCAGTAAAGAAATTCTGGCAGCAGTGTCTTTAGTGGTAGCCTTAACCACCATGCTCCGTTTAGCTGTCATCTGTACAAAAGGGTCTAATTCGCCGACTCGATGAGCAACTAGACGAAGTAGCTCATAGATTTTTGCCTTCAAACTAAAATCTTGCCAAAATGCATTGGGTGCTGCCTCTCCGCCCCCCACAGGACCCCAAACGAAGGGAATCGGTAAGAGTGAAATAAAACTAGGAGTGGAGTAACGAACAAAGGTAACATGATGAGCAATATCAAAGCCTATCTTTTGATGTAGGCGGCGAGCCACAAAATAAGCTTGAATCTGCCATAGATAGTAGTGCAGGACAAAAGCGACTGAACCCCACTGCCAGAAACCACCCAGCAGAGGTAGGGTAAAGTAGACAAAATGGAGATTAGAATTAGGAGATTCAGCTAAATAGCGATCAATCGCAGGACGACCATCATCAGGACGAGTTAAAACCCAAACTTCGTGGTCTTGAGCTAGCTCCCAAACGTTATGCCAACCGACACCTGGTTCGGAACCTCGATGGGGTTCACAAGCATATGCCGATATCAAAATTTTCATCTTAAGTGTTGTTTTTGGCGATCGCCTAATAGCTTGTATAGAGCGGTACAAAAGAATTTTTTAAAATTATTCATCTGACTAGAGGCAGACTGCTCAGTTCAGGTTCGTTCAACTCTAGCTGTAGAAACTGAACTAACTTTTGAGCGATATTTTCGGGGCTATAAAATTGACATCTTTGCTGACCTAAATCGATTAAGCTCTTCCGCAACTGATCATCATTGAGAATTTCAATTGCAGCTTGTGCTAAAGCTTTTGGATCATCTTGAGGAACTAATACGCCATATTTTTCGCCAGCGAGAATACTGCGAGGTCCACCACCAAGGGCATCAGTAGCAATCACAGGTATACCAGAAGCCATAGCTTCCACAATCACCAAGCCAAATGGTTCTTCTGTAGAAGCGAGGATAAACAGATCGGCTTTTGCCATACTTGCCCAGGGATTGGGAGTATAGCCTGGTAAACTAACGTAGTTGGCGATTCCCAGTCGTTCAACTAGTTGTTCTAAAGCTTTTCTTTCTTTGCCTTCTCCATAGACAATCAATTTGGCATCCACTGTTTGTCTGACAATTTGGAAAGCTTGAAGCAACAAAGGAAAGTTTTTCTGTTTTGCCAGTCTCCCCACGCTGACCATGACTGGCTGTTGTTTTGATTTTAACCAAGGGTGTGCCGATTCTGCCTGAGCATACTTGGCAATGGCGCTACTGTTAACTGGATTGGGAGTAACTAAGGTTTTTTCTGGGGGAAATTTAATTCCAATCTTAGTTAGCAAATCCTCTAATACTTCTTGACTGTTAGCATGTAGACCATCGGCGAGGGGATATAGTAGCCGAGATAACCAAGGTTGAATCCGCACTTTCCAATCATGTTTGTTTTCAACATAGGCTTTGTAACTCATGGTTGAGTGCTGGCTAACAATCAGTTTAGTAGGCGTTCTCCCCGCTAACAGCCAGCCAATAATCGCAGGAATACTGACAAAAGACGAAATCGTAATTAAGAAATCGGGCTGTTTGGCGCGTAAATTCTTAGCTAATTGCCAAGGCATCTTGCTTACTCTTTCTGTGCCTAAAGGAACTAGCTCAACCCCAGGGGGAATGCTAATATAATCGCCAATTCCACTCTTCACATAGTAGATAGATAGATCTTTGAAGCCGATATTCCACAAACCCCAAACTAGAGCAGTGGTGTAGTTCGCCAGAGAACCACCTTGTAAGCCCCAGGTGAGAATGGCGATCGATTTGTTGGTCATGAGATTGGTTGCATGGATTGTACAACTGTGGCAAGCTGTTTTGCCGCAATTTCAGGAGTGTGCTGAGCAATTTGTTCTCGGGATGCCTGTCCCATTGCTAGTAGTAAATCTGAATTATCGATTAAGTTTGCCATTAGTCGAGCTAATGCTGATTTATCTTGAGGGTCGAATACATAGCCGTTTTGTCCATCAATTACTAGTTCCGAACTGCCTGCACCTTGAGAACATAAAATAGTTTTGCCAAATAGCATTGCCTCTAGAATCACCACTCCCCAGGTATCTTCAAAGGTTGGCAGAATAAAAACATCGGCAGCTTGAAAATAGTTACTAATATCTTGATAATCAACTTTGCCCACCCATTTAACACAATTGGTTAAATTTAGTTGTTGACAAAAAGCTTCCAACTCAGGACGTTGCTCCCCTTCACCGACGATTAACAAGGTGTAATTTTGATATCCTTGTTGTTTAAGCAGGGAACAGGCTTCTACGAGTAAATGCAAGCCCTTGCGCGAAACAATACGCCCAACAAACAAAAATACAGGCTTTTGAGAGAGTTTTAATTCTGGAGGTTTTGTTACTGAATTATCCAGTAGCGAGAACGCCGCAGGAATTTCATAGGGCTGAGCAAAAACCTTGTGGGGTTCAGCTGCTAACACTTTAGTAAGATATGCCTTACCTGTTTGGCTATTAGTAATATAGGCATCAGCTTGCTTAACCATGATTTTTCTCAGCCAGAGTCGCCAGGGAGAATGACAAAAATCCACCCCAGGAGAACTCCCTTCATAGGCGATCGCCACTCGCCATCTGCCAATAAATTTAAACATGAGGGCGAGAATCGTCCAGATACCAAAGGAATTGGTAAAAATTAATTGCGGTCGATATTGCAGCAGTCGGAAAATAATCTTCGGCGAGAGAGAAGTAAAGCTTGAACCGTATTGCGGAATGGCAGAGTTTTGATTCCCCCCCAATACTTTAAACTTGCCGACCATTTCTAAATCTAAACTGTCTTCGTAGCCCTTGCTATAGCCAGGAAAT